>JBJHCI010000081.1:4453-7682 GCA_050485925.1 Maricaulaceae bacterium | reverse complement strand
GCCTCTGTTGGCTCACCCAGAAGCGCGCGGAACGGGGCCATGGCGGTGTCGATGATCATGCCGGTCGCCCGGCCATCCTCATCGCGCAATATCGCCCCGCCCTCTGGATCGGTGGTGTCATCGGTGACGCCCGCCGCCGCGATGGCAGCCGAGTTGGCAACGAGCGCATGACCATCGGCGCGGATCAGGATGACAGGGCGGTCCGACACGACAGCATCCAGATCAGCCGCAATGGGAAAGCGCCCTTCGGGCCAGTGCGTCTCGATCCAGCCGCGCCCGAACACCACACCTTGTGTATTGGTCTGCGCGTAAGCGGTCACGCGCGCCTGCAGGTCGGCGATGGAGGCAGTGGCTTCGAGATTGAGCGTGCGCTCGCGCTGACCGATCCCGATCAGGTGGGCATGAGAGTCCGTGAAGCCGGGGAACATCGTCGCGCCGGCCAGGTCAACCGTTTCAGTGCTGCTGCCTGTAAACTCTGCCAGCCCCGCCGCATCGCCCGCATAGACGATCCAGCCTTCGCGTACGGCCACCGCCTCGACTGTCGTGCCGAGCCCGGTATGGATGGTGCCGCCGGTGAAGATGCGGGTCGCCGTTT
Source organism: Maricaulaceae bacterium (assembly GCA_050485925.1). Lineage (GTDB taxonomy): Bacteria > Pseudomonadota > Alphaproteobacteria > Caulobacterales > Maricaulaceae > Glycocaulis. The sequence continues at coordinate 7,087 of JBJHCI010000081.1, read as the reverse complement.
CGGTGGCCGCTGCCCCGTTTTCAGACGCGCCGTTACAGGCCCCTAGAAGCCCCGCCAGAGCAATTGTCGCGAATGTGATGGTGCGGATCATCTGGCCCTCCTCAAAGCGCTTTGGCGGGCAAGCTAGGCTGTTTGCCCGGGCGGGGCAAAGCGCTTGACGACGTATTCCCCAGTGGTTATGGGTTGGCATATTCATAGCTGAATGGTTATAGGTTTATGGCCTCGACACCCGACCCGCTCTTCCGTTCACTTGCCGACCCGACCCGGCGGGCAATCTTTGAACGCCTGTGCCATGAGGGCGAACTAACTGTCGGCGCGCTGACGCGGCGCGCGGGCATATCCCAGCCCGCCGTGTCGAAGCATTTGCGCGTGCTTGCCGGCGCCGACCTCGTATCGGGCCGCGCGCAGGGACGAGAGGTCTATTACAGCGTCCGGCAGGGCGCATTGGACCCGCTGGTCCACTGGACCGAGCAGATGAAGACCGTCTGGGAGGCACGGATTGACCGTCTGGAGGAGCTTTTGAACAGGATGGATCAGTGACACCGCCCCAAACAGATACCCGCAGCGTCGTCGTGGAGCGCCATCTGCCGCATCCGCCAGAAAAGGTCTGGCGGGCGCTGACAACAAACCATCTCATCGCCGAATGGCTGATGGAAACCGATTTCCGCCCTGAGCCCGGGCACCGCTTCAGCTTCATGCAAAGCTGGGGGACCATCGAATGTGAGGTTCTCAGCGCCGAACCGCAGCGTTCTCTCGCCTATAGCTGGGGCGATCACGAGCTCGAAACCGTCGTGACATGGACCCTGACCCCGGTTTCAGGCGGCACGCATCTGCACATGGAGCAGACCGGTTTCCGCAAGGGTCAGGCGCGCTATTTCGGCGGTGCCCAGGCCGGGTGGCCCCGCTTCATGGACGCGCTCGAACAGCTTCTCGGTAAACCGGACCAGACAGGGGAAAACGCATGATGGTCAGCAAGTTCATACGCCAGTGCCACCGCTGGATCGCGGTTGTCTTCACCCTCACCGTGACCGCCAACTTTGTAGCGATGGCGATCGCCGGCGAACCTCCGGCATGGATCACCTATTCGCCTCTGCTGCCATTGTTTCTGTTGCTGGCAAGCGGGATCTATCTGTTCGTCCTGCCTTATACCGCGCGGCGTCAGCCATCCTGACAAGACAATAGCCATCTGCATGACTGCCAAAAGAAAACGCCCGCCTCAACCGAGGCGGGCGTTCAGACTTTCAAGGCAGGAAGGAAGGGGTTAAGCCGTCGCTTCGCCTTGTGCCTTTTTCAGCTCGCGCTTCACTTTCAGCGCGCCGGACGACAGGTTTTCGTCGCGGGCTTTGAGCAGGAACGGGTCGAGACCACCGACATGGTCCACGCTGCGCAGGGCTTTGGCGGCAATGCGGAACTTGAAGGCGCGGCCCAGCGTTTCAGACGCCAGCGTCACGTCGATCAGGTTCGGCAGGAAGCGCCGGCGGGTCTTGTTGTTCGCGTGGGACACATTGTTCCCGGACATCGGACCGGTACCGGTCAGTTCGCAGCGGCGCGCCATGGCTTCCACCCTTTTGGTAAGTCGCGTTCAAGAATATCGTGCGCGCGGGAGAGCCCTCCAGCGCGGGAGCGCGGGTGTTACCTGACGGGGCGTTGCCCGTCAAGCGGGGCGGGCGGTTATGGCAGACTTGCGCCAATGGCTGAGCAGCCTGCATTTCCCACCGCCCTCCTTAAGTGCTATGGAGCGCACCGATACGTGCCCTGATGGCACGTTACGGGGCCAACGCCATAGCCCTTCTTTCACTTTCCGCCGGGGCAAGGCGCTTGCCCCGTGCGCCTGAATTATCCGGACTAGAACCTCTCATGACATTGCATGCTTCCATCGCGCCTGCCCTGGCAAGGGCCCTGGCGAAAAAGGGCTATGAGCAGCTTACCGAAGTGCAGGAGGCCGTGCTCGCCCCTGAAGCCGAGGGCGCGGACCTTCTGGTTTCCGCCCAGACCGGCTCTGGCAAGACCGTCGCCTTCGGGATGGCCATCGCCCCGACCGTGCTTGATGGCGCGGAGACCTTTCCCCACGCGCAATTGCCGCTGGCCCTGGTTGTCGCGCCGACGCGCGAGCTGGCCCTGCAGGTCCAGCGCGAGCTGATCTGGCTTTATGGCGAGGCGGCAGGCCGCATCGCGGCCTGTGTCGGTGGCATGGACGCGCGGGCCGAACGCCGGGCGCTGGAGCGGGGTGCGCATATCGTCGTCGGCACGCCCGGCCGCCTGCGCGACCATATCGAGCGCGGCGCGCTGGACCTCTCCGAGATTCGTGCCGTCGTACTCGATGAAGCCGACGAAATGCTCGATTTCGGTTTCCGCGAGGATCTGGAATTCATTCTCGACGCCGCCCCGGCCTCGCGCCGCACACTGCTCTTCTCGGCGACCGTCTCCAAAGCCATCTCCGAGATCGCGCGGCGATACCAGAAGGATGCGGTGCGCGTCTCCACCGTGTCAGAGCGCGGCCAGCACGCCGATATCGCCTATCAGGCGCTAACGGTGGCCCCGAGCGACCGCGAAAACGCCATCATCAACACGCTGCGCTTCCATGATGCGGCGCGCGCGCTGGTCTGCTGCGCCACGCGGGAAACCGTGAACCGG
>JBJHCI010000081.1:0-4443 GCA_050485925.1 Maricaulaceae bacterium | reverse complement strand
AATGAGCGCACCCATGCGCTGCAGGCCCTGCGCGACGGCCGGGCGAAGGTGTGCGTGGCAACGGATGTCGCCGCGCGTGGCATTGACCTGCCAGGCCTTGATCTCGTCATCCATGCGGACCTTCCAACCAATGGAGAAACGCTGTTGCACCGCTCAGGCCGCACGGGCCGGGCCGGCGCGAAGGGCATCTCCGCCCTGATCGTGCCGATGACCCAGCGCGGACGCGCCATGCGCCTGTTAAAATTCGCCCGCATCGAGGCCGAATGGACGGAGCCGCCGAGCGCGGAGGCAATCCGGGCACGCGATCACGAGCGCTTGATGAGCGATCCGACCCTGACCGAAAGGCATGATGCGGAGCTGATGGACGGTGCAAAGGCCCTTCTCGAACGCTTCAGCGCGGAACAGATCGCAGCAGCGTTTCTGGCCGCAAAGCAGGCCGTGCTGCCCTCTGCCGAAGAACTCTTAAGCGCGCCGGAGCCGGCCCGCGGTCCGCGCGAGCAGCGCGAGCCAAGACCGGCCCGGGCACCGTTCAAGGGCGGAGTGTGGTTTGAAGTCAATGTCGGTCACAAGCAGCGCGCCGAGCCGCGCTGGCTTCTGCCGCTGATCTGCCGTCTTGGTCACGTCACCCGCAATGAGGTCGGCGCCATCGAGATTGGCGACACGCGCTCACGCTTCGAGATTGCCGGCGAGGCGGCAGAGAAATTCGCCGAAGCCCTGATCGCCACGCGCGGCACGGAGAAATCCGTGCGCATCGTGCGCGAAGGCGAGGGCGGAGCCAGTGCACCCGCAACCGAAGCGCGCCCGCGTAAAGCCCGCGAGGACCGGCCCCGCGAAGATCGCCCTCGTGAGGAGAAGCCGCGCCGTGAACGGCCCGCAGGGGAAAAGCGCTGGTCGCCGCACAATGATGCGCCTGCCGACGCCGAACCTGCGCGCCGGGAAGATGCCGGTGACCGCACCTGGCGGCGAGATGGCAAGCCGGACCGCAAGCCGATCGACCCGGCCCTGATCAAGCCGCGTGAACGCAAGGGTGGGAAGCCGGGCGGTTTCAAACCGAAGGGTGCTGGCAAACCCGCTGGCGGCAAGTTCAAGCCCAAGGGCAAGCCGCGCCGGGATTAGGCATCGATAGCAGCCTGAACGCGCAGGGCCTGCACGGTTTCGCGCACATCATGGACGCGGATCATGCCGGCCCCTGACCGGGCCGCGTGCAGCGCCGCTGCGAGAGAGCCGCCAAGCCGTTTATCTGCGGGCGTATCGCCGTCCAGCGCGGCGATGAAGCGCTTGCGCGATGCCCCGAACAGGACCGGAAAGCCTTGGCCTGCAAGGCGCGGCAAGGTGCGCATCAGCGCGAGGTTATGCTCAACCGTCTTGCCGAACCCGATGCCGGGATCGAGCCAGATATGCTCGCGGGCAATGCCTGCGGCCATGGCGGCTTGCGCGCGCTGCAGCAGGAAGGCCTCCACCTCCCGCACCACGTCGTCATAGCGGGGATCGGCTTGCATGGTCTGCGGCAGCCCTTGCATGTGCATCAGGCAGACCTTGCAGCCAAGCTCCGCCGCCGTTTCCAGCGCCCCCTCCGCCCGCAGGGCGAATACATCGTTCCAGAGGCTCGCGCCTGCCTGAACTGCGGCGCGCGCCACACCCGGCTTCATCGTATCGATGGAGAGGGGAATACCTGTCTGCGCCAGCCCTTCGATCACCGGGATGACGCGCGCCAGCTCGTCCGCCTCGCTGACCGGTTCCGCGCCGGGCCGGGTGCTTTCTCCGCCAATATCGAGCCAGTCCGCGCCCGCCTCGATCAGGCCCCGCCCATGCGCGATGGCGCGGGCGGCATCAAGATGCTCTCCGCCATCGGAGAAGCTGTCCGGCGTGACATTGACAATGCCCATGACGAGCGGGCGGACGGGCTGTGTCATTGAGAGGTGTCAGTCCTCATCAGACATGCGGCGGAAGCTGTAGGGGTAGGGCGCATCAGGGAAGTCGAATACCCGCTGTCCTTCCAGCGTACTGCCCCATTCGCGGTAGGTGAAGAAATGGCGATGGCCGCGCAAGCTGGCACGCAGGCGGATTTTATCGCCGGATTCGGTTGTCACGATGCAATCATTGCTCTCGATCGTGAAATAATAGCCCGCATGGGCTGGTGAGTGGGCCGCCACCAGACACTCCTCGGGGTAAGCGGCAAGGTCCTCCCCTGTAAGGGACGCAAATGCGCCCTCTTCATCCGCGCGGCCTGCAAAAACTTCAGGATCGCGGAATTTGAAAACGTCAAACCCCGCCGACCATCTTTCCTCGCCCTCGCGAAATACCCAGAGCCGCTGGCGGTTGATGGGGCCGTCATCTGCGCCGGAGCGCCATTCCACATAGATCACATGCTCGCCAAGCTCAGGCGCGTCCACGCGCGCGTGCGTGGCGTAATACAGGTCCAGCCAATCACCCGGACCATGGGGTTGCGCGTCGCGCTCCCACGCCTCGTATTGCTGCGCATTGGAAAAGCGTCCCGTGAGAAAACTGGCCCGATAGGCAGCGCTGCCATAACTCGACTCAGCCTCCGCTTCCGGCTCGGCTTCCGGCGCTGCAAAGGCGAGGGCAGCCAGCAATAGCGCGATCATGACAGGTCTCCAGCTTGACCAGTCCATTCCAGCCTGACCGGGTATGCCTTGCAAGGGCGCAGCACGGCGTGTTCCAAGGATTTATCCTGACAAACCCTGACGGATTTACCAGAGGGTGTGCTAAGAGCAGGCAGCATTGAAGCGCCTGCAGGAGACACTGTTTGACGCATCCAGATCACGAGAAGGGCGAGGACAGCGCCGCGCCGCGCTATATCTGGCTCGCCGAAACGCTGAAAAAGCGCATCGCGGCCAATGATCCACCCGTCGGCCAACTCCTGCCCACCGAACATGCGCTGTGCGAGACCTATGATGTATCGCGGCACACGGTGCGCGAGGCGCTGCGCCTTCTGGCCGAGGCCGGGCTGATCGTGCGCCGCAGGGGGGCCGGCACGCTCGTCATCTCCACTGAGAGCAAAGCGGCCTTCTCCCAGCGCCTCGGCAATGTGGATGATCTCATGCAGTACGCGCGCGATGCGCGCCTGACGCCCGAGCGCACCGCCATGATCACCCTTGAGTCCACACTGGCCCGGGCTTTCGGCGTCGCGCCGGGCGGGGAATACATGAAAGTGTCCGGCGTGCGCGGCGTGCCCGGCCAGCCTCCTATCGCCGTCACGGACATCTATATCCGCGCCGATCTTGCCCCGCCGGTGGAGAAGATCGTGGAGATGAACGGGCTGATCATTGAATGGATCGCCACCACGCGCGGGGTTGCCACCGCCAGGGTGGACCAGTCCATCCTGGCGGGTGCGCTGACCGAGCGTGAGGCCGGGGCTCTTGGTTGTGAGCCCGGTGCATCGGCCCTGCGCACGCGGCGTCGCTATTATGATCTGGGTGGGCGGGTAATCGCGCTGTCAGACAGTGTCCATCCCGGTGACCGCTTTGCCTACGAGATGACGCTGCTGCGCGAGGCGGAATTCTAGAGGACTTCCTCAAGGCTGATCGCGCCTTCGTTTTCCACCGGGCCGCCGAGATGGACGTGCCCGTCTGCATCCCAGCGCACCGGCAGATGCCCGCCATCGGCGATAATGGTGGCCGTGCGCCCGGTCAGACCGCGCCGACAGGCGGCAACCAGCGCCGCGCACGCGCCGGTTCCGCAGGCCAGCGTCAGACCCGCTCCGCGCTCCCAGACCTTCAGCCTTATCGTCTCCCGGTCAATCACCTGCGCAAAGCCGGCATTCACCCGCTCGGGGAAGAGCGGGTCGTGCTCAATCTTCGGCCCGATCTCGCGGATCGGCAGGGCCTCCACATCGTCCACGAAGAAAACCGCATGGGGATTGCCCATGGAGACCGCGCCGGGTCCTTCCAGCCTGCCTCCACCCGGCACGTCTATCGCGAAATCGAGCCTGACCGTGTCCATTTGCCGGGCAAGCGGAACTTCGTGCCATTCCAGCCGGGCAGGCCCCAGATCCACTTCCGCCGAACCATCCGCCAATTTTCGTGCCGCGAGCACCCCGCCTTGCGAGGCAAAGGTCAGACGCGATCCACCTTCGCGATCAAACAGCAGGGCTGCCACTGCGCGCGTGCCATTGCCACATGCGCCGACCTCCCCGCCATCCGCATTCCAGACCCGCAACGTCGCATCGGCGGTGCCATGACTCTCAAGCCCGATCACCTGATCAAAGCCGTGTATGTCATGAAGCTGTTTCAACGCGGTTTGCGGCAGGCACAGAGGCTCACCCGCCTCGCGGGCATCCAATACGATAAAGGCGTTGCCCGCCCCGTTCATGCGCCAGGCTCTCATCATCCCCGCGATAGACCTGTGCAGGCGCGTGCGCAAGACCGGCTACCTTTCCCAATTGTAATGCAGCCCGCTTTGACGCTATGGCCAGTCCCGGGT
>JBJHCI010000080.1:4923-7714 GCA_050485925.1 Maricaulaceae bacterium | reverse complement strand
TAGCCAGTGCGACCGAACTGCGCGAAGGTGTTCGCGCAAAGTGGTATCCGATCCTTGAACGGGTTAGAAGTCAGTGCGCACACCGAATACCGCAAGGCCCGGATCTGCCAGCCGATGAAACTGTTTCAGCGCTATGCTTTCCGGCAGGCTCTCTGGCCGTTCCTGACAACGCTCGTCGCGTTGACGGCCCTGGCTATCCTCACCCAGTCCCTGTCGAATATCAGCCTGGTCGCTGACCGGGGCGAGACGCTGCTGGTCTTTCTGTGGGTCACCATTCTGGCCGTGCCGCAGATCATTGCGCTGCTCATTCCCATTGCGGTCTTCATCGCCTGCGCGGCGGCGCTCAACCGGATGATGAGCGAATCCGAGCTGACAGTAGCCGCCGCAGCCGGCCTCAGCCGGCGTCATCGCATGTCGCCCTTCCTGCGGGTGGCGGTTTATGCCGCGCTGATCAATCTCTGCGTCAACCTGTTCGTCCAGCCCGCCGCCTACCGGGAAATGCGCCATGCGCTTTACGAGATCCGGACCGATATCGCGGCCAGCGTGATGCGGCCGGGCGAGTTTGTGTCCCTCGGCCCTGACGTCACCTTCTACGCCCGCACCATTGGCGATACCGGCGTGATGAGCGAAGTGTTCATTGAGGACGGGCGCGGATTGAGCAGCACCGCCTACTCGGCCCGTTCCGGCCAGATGATACGGGCCCAGCGCGGACCGGTCATGCTGTTGCAGGACGGCGTCGTCTCCCAGATCGACGAGAACGGGACGCTGTCCAGCCTGACCTTCGACAGCTACGAATTCGACCTGGCCGCCTTTATCGATCCGGCAGACGCGTTCTTCTTCAAGGAAAGTGATCGCTATCTGCAGGAGCTGTTCAACCCGACCTCCGGGGAGATCGCCCGCGCGCGGGGGCGAAACAATCTTCTGGCCGAGGGGCATTACAGGCTGTCCGCACCGCTCTACAATATCGCCTTCGCCCTCATCGCCATGGCTGCCTTCTTCAGTGGTCCACCCCGGCGCACCGGCTATGCCCGAGCCGTTGTCATCGCTGCGGCGAGCGCTCTGATAACCCGGCTGGCCGGCTTCGCAGTGCAAGCCGCCGCGACCAACACGCCCGAGCTGAATATCCTGCAATACGCCGTGCCGCTCGCCGCCATAGCGGGCGCGTATATCGTCATTCACCGGCCGGCCCGCTTCGTGGCCCGCCGCGTGCTCCACCGCACGCGGGAGGCCAGCGCATGAGTGTGCTCACGCGCTACCTTCTTTGGCAGACCTTTCTGGGCGTTGCAGGCGCGGCCATGGTCGTCACTGCCGTGATCCTGCTGGTGGACTTTGTGGAGACATCACGGGACGTCGCAACGCGGGTTGACGCCTCTGCCGTCCAGATCGTCACGCTCAGTGCGATGAAACTGCCCCTGCTATTGCAGGACACCCTGCCCTTTATCGTGCTGTTCGGAGTGTTGTGGACCTTCTTCCGGCTGAACCGGCGCAGCGAGCTGATCGTGATGCGCGCGTCGGGCGTATCGGCCTGGCGCATCATGGCTCCGGCCGTCACCCTGGCACTTATCTGCGGAATTGCGGGCAGCATGGCGCTCAACCCGCTGGGCGCCGCATCCAACGCCGCGTTCGAAACCCGGCGGGCCGCACTGTTCGAAGATCGACCGGCCAGCAATGCCCGTGCTGTCCGCACATGGCTGCGTGAAGTGCGCGATGACGGCTTCGTGCTGATCGCCGCGGAGGATATCGACGGTGACCGGCTGATATCGCCGGTATTCCGGGTGTACGCCTATGGCGGCGAGCAGGACAGAACCCCCCTGCTTGACCAGATGATCCGGGCGGACCGGGCCGAGCTGTCGGGCGGGTTCTGGCTGCTGAGCAGGGCGGTGGAATACCGCCCCGAGCAGGAAAACACAGTCCTGGGCGATGTGTCCCTGCCCACCACAACCGGACGCGAAGCGCTGTTTGAGCGCGCACGATCTGCCGCGGGCGTGTCCTTCTGGCGTCTGCCGGAGGTCATTGTCTCGGCGCGTGAGGCCGGATTGTCGACAACGGTTTATGAACTGCGCTGGCAGGCCTTGCTGGCCCAGCCCCTACTTCTTGCCGCGGCCAGCCTGCTAGCCATAGCGGCTACCTTACGCCTGGCGCGGCTGGGCGGAGCAGCGGGTTTCGCCCTGGCCGGCGGGCTCGGGGGGTTCGTACTCTACTTCCTGCAACGCATGCTGGCGGGGCTCGGATCGGCTGGTACACTTGATCCGGTCAGTGCAGCCTGGTCAGCTCCGGCTCTTTTCGCGCTTGCCGCGCTTTTGTATATCGCCATGACAGAGGATGGTTAGGCGCTGCCAACACCGCTGTCCTCAAGATTGCCTCAATGCGCTTTATCAGTATGGTCTGCGCGCAGGAAACGGGAAACGATACCGATGCGAATGACCGCCCTCAGACGTCTGGCCGCCTGGCTTGCACTCCCGCTCGGCCTGGTCTTCACCGGCCCGGTCGCTGCACAGCAGGTCGAGGGCATCGCCGCCATCGTCAATGATTATCCGATCACGACGTTCGACGTGCGAGACCGTATGCGCCTTATCCTGTCATCGGTCAGCATTCAGCCGACAGAGGAGGTGTTGGCCGAGGTGCAGGAACAGGCCATCCGGTCACTGATCGAGGAAGCGCTGCAATTGCAGACCGCCCGCCGGTTCGAGGTTCCGGTCAGTGAAGAGGAAGTGGACGAGGCCATTGCCGACCATGCCGCGCGCAATGGCGTAACCGTTCAGGAAATCCGCGAAGATCTGGAGCGCTCCGG
>JBJHCI010000080.1:4068-4913 GCA_050485925.1 Maricaulaceae bacterium | reverse complement strand
ACCTTGGACACGACCTCGGGGTCGGTCCGTCCGAGCCGAGCCAGCCGCACGGCGATGTCGGTCTGCGACGAGGGGTCGAGTCCCGCCAGCAACTGCGCGCCGAGATCGCCTGGTCCTATCTGGTCAGCGGGCGCTACCGCAACCGCATACGCGTCACCGACGCACAGATCGAGACCGCGCTGGAACGGCTGGCCGAGAGCGCCTCCCAGACACAGTACCGTGTGGCTGAAATCATGGTGAACCTGCCCGCCAGCGGCGATGAGCGGGCCGCTGAACAGCGTATCGCCGCGGTTTATGGCGCTCTGGAGCAGGGCGCCCCCTTCCCTGCCGTCGCCAACCAGTTCTCTGATGCGCCGACCGCCGCCACCGGTGGGGATGCCGGCTGGCTGAGCGCAGCGCAATTGCGCCCACAAGTCGCCGCCACCGTCCAACAAATGCCTGTCGGCAGCATCTCCAACCCGATCCGGGTTCCCGGCGGTTACATGATCGTGGCCGTCGCCGACCGGCGTGAAGGACAGGCTACCGAGCAGATTACCCTGCAGCAGGTCACGCTCCTGACATCGCAGATCACCGATGAGCGCCGTCAGGCGCTCACGCGGGCCGCTAGCCGGGTCAGCGGGTGTTCCAACGTGCCCGCCGCCTTTGAATCCGTACCGCAGGCCATCGTGACCGATCTGGGCACAGTGGGCGCCAATGCGCTGGTGCCCAATATCCGCCAGGCGCTGGCCAGCCTTCAGAACGGCCAGGCGAGCGGCGTGATGGAAACCGGCGCTGGCCTGCAGGTATTCATTCTGTGCGAGCGGCGCATTGGCGGACCCGGCATGCCCGGGCCGAATGAAATCGAG
>JBJHCI010000080.1:0-4058 GCA_050485925.1 Maricaulaceae bacterium | reverse complement strand
TGGCACGGCGTTGGCTGCGCGATCTGCGTAATGATGCCACCGTGGAGATGGTCTCCTTTGACGAGTAGAGGCAGATATGGACGCCGCTCCACTCGTCCTGACGCTCGGCGATCCTGAAGGCATCAGCCCGGAAATTACCCTGAAAGCATGGCAGGCGCTGCGCGGTGCAGGCGTGCCTTTCACCGTTGCAGGCGGTATGGATGCGTTGTGCCAGGCGGCGGAACAGCAGAATCTGCCTGCACCGCAGGCCATTGATGACGTCAGTGCCGCAGCAGCAATATTCTCCTCCCGACTTCCCGTAATGGCGATAGCGGGCGGTAATCTGGTGCTCGGCTCGATCGAACAGGCTGTTACGATGACGCTTGCGGGCCAGGCGCGCGCTGTCATCACCAACCCGGTTTCCAAAGCCTCGCTCTATGCGGCGGGGTTCGGCTTTCCCGGCCATACCGAGTATCTGGCGCATCTGACGGCTTCTGCGCAGATTGAAGGCCCTCGCGGACCGGTCATGATGCTGGCCACGCCGGGCTTGCGCACCGTGCTGGTGACCATCCATCAAAGCCTGAAAAGCGCGATTGAAAGCCTGACGCCTGAAGCCGTGATCCATACCGCCCGCGTCACTCATCACGCGCTGAAAACCGATTTCGCGATTGCCTCGCCGCGCCTTGCGCTCGCCGGATTGAACCCGCATGCCGGAGAACGCGGGGCGATGGGGCGCGAAGAGATCGAGATACTGGCGTCTGCACTGGACGTGCTGCGCGGTGAAGGGGTGGCCATTACAGGCCCGCTGCCGCCCGACACCATGTTCCACGCCGAAGCCCGGGCCCAGTATGACGCGGCGGTGTGCCTCTATCACGACCAGGGCCTGATCCCGGTCAAGACGCTGGATTTCCATGGCGGGGTGAATGTGACGCTGGGCCTGCCCATCGTGCGCACGTCGCCCGATCACGGCACCGCGAAGGATATTGCGGGCAAGGGCATTGCACGCCCCGACAGCCTGATCGCCGCCATCCGTCTTGCCGCAGAGCTTTCGGCCAACCGGATACGCGCATGAACGCCGACACCCTGCCTCCCCTGCGCGAGGTAATCGCCGCCCACGGCCTCGCCGCCGACAAACGCTTTGGCCAGCACTTTCTGCTGGATCTCAATCTCACTGCGAAGATCGCCCGGCTGTGCGGGGATATGAGCACAGCCACACTCATCGAAGTCGGCCCCGGCCCCGGGGGGCTGACCCGGGCCCTGCTGAGCGAAGGCGCAAACCGCGTCATCGCCATCGAAAAGGATCCGCGCTTCCTGCCCGCACTCGAAGAGGTGTCAGAGGCCTTTGGAGGGCGGCTCTCTGTCATCGAAGCCGATGCGCTGACGATCAGCGGTGAGACGCTGGAACTTGAAGACGGCGAACGCGTCATTATCGCAGCTAACCTGCCTTATAATGTCGGCACCGCGCTCTATACCAGCTGGTTGGAGGCTGAACCGATCTGGTGGTCCCGCGCGGTCCTGATGTTCCAGAAGGAAGTGGCGGAGCGTATCGTCGCGCCGGTCGGCGATGATGCGTATGGGCGTCTGGCTATTCTCACCGCCGCGCGGGCAAAGGCGAAATACGCCTTCACCCTGCCTGCCAGAGCCTTCACCCCGCCGCCAAAAGTCGACAGCGCAGTAGTGGTGGTTGATCCCCTGCCCGATGGCGAGCGGTTTGCCGATACCCAAGCCCTGTCTACCGTGACGGCCAGCGCGTTCGGCCAGCGCCGCAAAACGCTGCGCAAATCGCTGGCTCAAGCTGCCTCGCACACCCGCGCCAGCGCGGAGGAGCTGCTGGCCGCCTGCAATATCGATCCTGGCGCGCGCGCCGAAACCATTCCGCCAGAAGGCTTCATGGCACTGGCGAAAGCGTGGCGCGCCGCCCGGAGCTGATCTCCCGGCGGCGCGGCGCCCAATTCTTACTCGCCATCGCCGGCCAGATAGGTATTGAGGAATTCCAGATAAGCGTTGGACGCCGTGATCCGGTTTTCCCGGCGCAGGAAGCCGTGGCCCTCATCGGGAAACACGACGTACTCTACGGTTGCCCCATTGGCGCGAGCCGCTTCCACCAGCTCATCGCTTTCGATCTGCAGCACGCGCGGATCGTTCGCGCCCTGGATGACCAGCATCGGACGGACGATATTGTGCGCGTGGAAAAGCGGCGAGATCGCATGGTGGCGTTCGGCATCGGTCGCCGGATCACCCATCTCGTCATAAAGTGCCTCGCGGAAGCTCTCCCACCAGGGCGGAATCGATTGCAGCGTGCGCACCCAGTTGGTGACGCCGAAAATATTGATACCGACATCGAAGGCTTCCGGGTGGAAGGTGAGGGCCGCCGCCGTGATGTAGCCACCATAGGAGCCGCCCATCACGCCCACCGCATCAGCACGTACCCAGTCCTGCTCGCGCAACCAGTCCCCGGCGGCCACGATATCGCGCAGGTCTTCCTCGCCATGACGGCGGTCATCCATGTGATAGAAGGTCTTGCCGTAACCCGATGAGCCCCGGTTATTCGCCGCATAGACCGCATAGCCGTGGTTCACCAGATGCTGGATGACCGGAGAATACCCGACCCGGCTCTGGCCGCCCGGCCCGCCATGTACCCACACCACGGCAGGTACCGGATTGTCTCCATCCGCCCCATGCGGAACATAAAGGATGCCGGGGATTTCCAACCCGTCAAAGCTGTCAAACCGGACAACCTGGGCCGGCGCAAGATGAGCTTCGACCATGGCCGGATTGAGCGCGCTTGTCAGGCGATCGGCTTCACCGGTGGCGAGATCCGCTGCATAGATGTCGGCTGGAGAGGTGGACGAGCTGACCGCAAGGGCGATGGTGCCTTCATCGCGCGAGAAGCGGATACCGCCCAGATCACCTTCTGGCAGGCCCGACAGTTCGACCGGAGCGCCAGACTGCGTATCCAGCATCGTCACCGCCGTGCGACCATCATCATTGATAGCGTGGACGCGGTAGCGGCCCGACGGCGAATAGCCGACATACATCACGTCCCAGCCGGCCTCGATCAGCGGGGCTTTCGCCCCCGTTGCAAGATCGTAGGTCCAGGCTTGGTTGAACTCGCCGTGCTCGTTCGTGGCGAAGACCAGGGCAGCGCTGTCAGGTGTAAACGTATAGGCGCTGTAGGCGATATTGCCCTCGTGCTCGGTAATCAGGACCGGCTCGCTGTCCGGCTGGGAGAGATCGGCGAGGAAGATGTCACTGTCGGCCGAGGTGCGGTTACGCACCAGAGCGAGATAACGCCCATTCGGACTGATCGGGCCCGGCGCGAAGGCGGTCGCATTTTCAAACACCAGCTCGCGCTCGTAGGTGGTGCTGTCATAGGCGTAGAGATCGAAGGCCGCCGGATCACGCTCATTGGTCATCAACCAGAACTGTGAACCATCGGTCGACCAACCGGAGAAACTGGCTTTCACGTTCTCGCCGGGGGTGAGATCGCGCAGCGTGCCATCCAGCTCGCGCACATAGACATGGTTGAGTTCATTGCCACCCTGATCGGCAGTAACCAGCACTCGCCCGTCGGCCGGGAACCAGCTCAGCGCAAACGTGGCGTCGGCCTGCGAGCCGGTCAACGGCGCGCGTTCGCCCGTCGCCGGGTCAAGCGCATAGGCATTGAACACGCCCGTCTCATCTGAGCTGATCAGCACATGCCCGGTTTCGGCGTTGAAGACATGGCCGGAAGCGTTTCCCAACGCAAAGCTGGTGGTGGCGTAAAAAGCCTCGGCGTCATAGCGCGGCACGGGCTGCGCCTGCGCGGCGATTGCGGGCGTTACACTGAGCGCAAGCACCGCGCCCGCAGCGGCAAGGCCGTTGCGGGCATTGATCAGGAAAGACATCGGGTTCCCCTTCACGTGTATGATTGCGTGAAGGATAAGGTCGGCGCGCGTTACCCGGCAAGCTGGCCGATCATTAACGTTCGTCCATCAGGGCTTCGACAAAGCCCTCCAACCAGGGGTGGCGCACCCGGCGCAGGCGTTCAGCGTGCAGGATCAGCGAGAGCCGCTCCAGCGCTTCGGAGAAATCATCGT
>JBJHCI010000079.1:0-7756 GCA_050485925.1 Maricaulaceae bacterium | reverse complement strand
AAAACGACCCCCAGCAGATCACGCTGGACGAGGCCAAGAAAATGGACCCTGCCGCCGAGATCGGTACGGTGTTCGAGGAGGAACTGCCCCCCATCGAGTTCGGCCGGGTCGCCTCCCAGACCGCCAAGCAGGTGATCACGCAGAAAGTGCGCGAAGCCGAACGGGAGCGCCAGTACGAGGAGTACAAGGACCGCATCGGCGAGATCGTCAATGGCGTCGTCAAGCGCGTGGAATACGGCAATGCCATCGTGGATCTCGGCAAGGCCGAAGGGATTATCCGCCGCAATGATGCCATCCCGCGCGAGGCGCTGCAGCCCAATGACCGGGTGCGGGCCTATATCTATGACGTGCGTACCGAAGTGCGCGGGCCGCAGATTTTCCTATCCCGCGCCCACCCCGATTTCATGGCTGCCTTGTTCGCGCAGGAAGTGCCGGAAGTCTATGAAGGTATTATCGAGATTCCGCGCGTGGCGCGTGATCCGGGCAGTCGGGCCAAGATCGCCGTCATTTCCAATGACAGCTCCATCGACCCGGTGGGCGCGTGCGTGGGTATGCGCGGCAGCCGCGTGCAGGCGGTGGTGAATGAGCTGGCCGGGGAAAAGATCGACATCATTCCGTGGAACCCGGACCCAGCGACCTTCATCGTCAATGCACTGCAACCGGCGGAAGTCGCCAAGGTGGTCCTCGACGAGGAAAACCAGCGCATTGAGGTGGTGGTGCCCGATGACCAGCTCTCGCTCGCCATTGGCCGCCGCGGCCAAAATGTGCGCCTTGCCAGCCAGCTTACCGGCTGGTCCATCGATATCCTGACTGAAGTTGAAGAGAGTGAGCGCCGTCAGAAGGAATTCACCGAGCGCACCGCCCTCTTCATGGAAGCCCTTGATGTGGACGAGGTGATCGCCCAGCTTCTGGCGACCGAAGGCTTCACTGATGTGGAAGACATCGCCTATGTGGAGCTGGACGAGATCGCGATCATCGAAGGCTTTGATGACGCCACGGCGGAAGAAATCCAGGCCCGCGCACGCGAGTTTCTGGATCGTCAGGCCGCTGAGCAGGACGCCCGCCGCAAGGAGCTGGGTGTCGAAGACGCGCTGCTGAAGATTGACGGCGTGACCCTGCCCATGGCCGTGAAATTCGGCGAGAATGAGGTGCAGACGGTCGACGATCTCGCTGGCATGACGCCGGACGATCTGCGCGGCTGGTACGAGACGCGTGACGGCGAGCGGGTACGTGAGCCGGGTATTCTCGACGGGTTCGACCTGGAGGCTGCGGACGCCGAGCGCATGATCATGCGCGCGCGTGTCGCTGCCGGCTGGATTGCGGAGGAGGACCTGCCTGCCGAGGAGGCACCGGAGGCTGAGGATATCGAGCCGGTCGAAGAGATGACCGAGGAGGCGCTTGAGGCGGAAGCGGGCGAGTTTGATCTGGCCGCGCTGGAAGCCGAGGCCGAGCGCCTGGGCGTGGATCTGGAAACCCTCATCAATACCGGAGAGGGCGATGACATGGCGGAGGAAGACGAGGACAAGTGAGCCGGGGCGCCAGGGCCAGCCGCATGAAGACGCCAAGGGAACGGCGCTGCGTGGCGACGGGTGAAACCGCCCACGAGGACGCGCTTCTCCGCGTGGCGCTCAGTCCGGACCGCGTGATCGTGCCGGACCTTGCCGCGAAGCTGCCCGGGCGGGGTGCCTGGGTCAGCGCCAGCCGCGAGGCCGTGGAACTGGCAGTGCGCAAGAAGGCATTCTTCCGGGCATTTGAGGGCCCGGTAGAGATACCCGGCGACCTGGCAGACCTGTTCGAGGGCCAGATACGCGCAGCGATTTTGCAGGCCCTGGGGCTCGCAAGGCGCGCGGGACGGCTCGCGATGGGGTATGATGCGGCAAGGCAGGCCCTCGCCGCGGCGGCGAAGCCGGCCTGGCGCATTGAGGCAAGCGACGGTGCGCCCGACGGGCGGCGCAAGATTGACGCGCTGGCCCATAATACCGCTCCGGGGCTTCCGGTTCTGGAGGCCTTCGACGCGGAAACGCTGGGCGCGGCTCTTGGCCGGTCCGGCGTCGTGCATTTGGTGCTGGCGCAGGGACCTGAAGCCCGGCGGGTCGGCATTCTGGCGGGTAAGCTTGCGGGCTTTCTTCCCGCCGGGCAGACACGTGATACCGGTGCCGGGCGCGACTGATGCGCGCCAAGGCACTGGGGAGTTGAAACGGCAGGCAAGCCCGCTAGGTTAGCGGGCCTTTTGCCGGTGCCGGTAATGGACGGGGCAGGCAGGGTGCGGCGGCGCTCCCTTCCGGCAAGCCCTTTGACGACATGCCGCGATGAAAGACGTTTATGAGCGACGCTGACGAACGCAATCCTTCGGGCCGCAAGCCCCTCACACTCGGCAGCCGTACGGCTGGGTCCGGCACGGTGAAGCAGAACTTCCCGCGCGGCCGGTCGAAAGCTGTCGTGGTGGAGAAGAAGCGCAAGCGCGTGGCCCCCGGTGCGCCCGGTGCCAAGGACGCCGCGCCTGCCAGCCCAATCGCCAAGCCGCAGACCGATGCGGAAAAAGCCCGCGCAGCGCTTGCCGCCAAGGCCAAGCAGCTCGGCCTTTCCGAGGAAGAGCTGATCAAGCGCCAGCGCGCGATTGCCCGCGCGCGCGCCGAAGCTGCTGAGCGCGACGCCAAGCGCAAGGCGGAGGAAGAGAGCCTCGCCCGCAAGGCGGAGGAAGACCGTCAGGCGCTGGAGGATCGGCGCAAGCGGGAGGACGAGGCCCGCAAGGCCGCCGAGGAGCGCAAGTCGCGCGCCACCGAGGAAGCGCCCGTTGTTATCGACCCGGCCGCGATGCCCGTGCCGGCTGATCCAGACACCGCCAAGCCGCAGCGCAAGGCTGCCCCGGAAAAAGATGTGCGCGCCAAGGATGCGGGTGATGGCGATGAGGAAGAAGGCCGCTCCAAGAAGAAGCTCACCCCTGCCGCCAAAGCGACGCCCGCGCGTTCGAAAGATGGTGGGGAACGCCGCCACAAGGGCCGTCTGACGATCCAGAACCTTGTCGAGGATGATGAGGACCGGCAGCGATCTCTCGCCTCCATGCGCCGCGCGCGGGAGCGCGAAAAGCAGCGCCGCAGCCAGGGCGGTAGTGACCGCGAGAAGGTCGCCCGCGACGTGGTCGTGCCCGAAAGTATCACGGTGCAGGAACTCGCCAATCGGATGGCCGAGCGCGCCGCCGATGTCGTGAAATTCCTCATGAAGCAGGGCCAGATGGTCCGCGCGGTGGATTATCTCGACGCTGACGATGCCGAGCTGATCGTGGAAGAGTTCGGCCATCGGGTGAAGCGCGTGGCCGATTCCGACGTGGAGGAGGGTTTCATCTCCGCCGACGATCCTGAAGACACCAAGAAGCCGCGCCCGCCAGTGGTCACCGTCATGGGCCATGTCGACCACGGCAAGACCTCGCTTCTGGACGCGCTGCGCTCTACTGACGTCGCCGGCGGCGAAGCCGGTGGCATCACCCAGCATATCGGCGCCTATCAGGTGCAGCTGAAATCGGGCGAGAAGATCACCTTCCTCGATACGCCCGGCCACGCTGCCTTCTCCGCCATGCGCGCGCGCGGTGCCCAGGCGACCGATATCGTGATCCTGGTCGTGGCCGCCGATGACGGCGTGATGCCGCAGACGGTGGAGGCGATCAATCACGCCAAGGCCGCCGGTGTGCCGATGATCGTGGCGGTCAACAAGATCGACAAGCCCGATGCAACGCCCGACAAGGTGCTCAACAACCTGCTCCAACACGAGATCGTGGTGGAATCCATGGGCGGTGATGTGCAGGCCGTTCCTGTATCTGCCAAACAGCGCACGGGCCTTGATGAGCTAACCGAGGCGATCAGCCTGCAGGCCGAAATGCTGGAACTGAAGGCCAATCCGAACCGTTCCGCGGAAGGCATTGTCATTGAAAGCCAGGTCGACAAGGGCCGTGGCCCTGTAGCGACCGTGCTGGTCAAGCGCGGCACGCTGAAGCGTGGCGACGTCGTCGTGGCCGGTGCCCAGTGGGGCAAGGTGCGTGCCCTGACCAACGAACGCGGCCAGCAGATGAGCGAGGCCGGCCCGTCCTTGCCTGCCGAGATACTCGGTCTGGATGGTGCGCCCGAGCCGGGCGAGGCTTTTTCAGTGGTCGAAAGCGAGGCCCGCGCCCGCGAGATCGTGGACTACCGCGTGCGCCAGCGCCGCAACAAGACCGCCGGAACGGGCGGTGGCGGCACCTCGCTGGAACAGATGATGGCCCGCCTGCAGCAGAGCGAGGTGCAGGAACTGCCCATCCTCATCAAGGCGGATGTGCAGGGTTCCGCCGAGGCGCTGACCCAGGCGCTGGAAAAGGCCGGTAATGAGGAAGTGCGCGCCCGCGTTATTCACTCTGCTCCGGGCGGTGTGTCAGAGGCCGATGTGCAGCTCGCCAAAGCCTCTGGTGCGCCGATCTTTGCCTTCAATGTCCGCGCCAACAAGCAGGCGCGTGATCTGGCCGAGGCCGAGAAGGTCGAGATCCGCTATTATTCGATCATCTATGACGTGATCGATGATGTGAAGAAGACGCTCGAAGGCCTTCTGGCACCGGAGAAGCGCGAAACCTTCATCGGCTATGCGGAAATCCTCGAAGTCTTCAACATCACCAAGCTGGGCAAGGTGGCCGGTTGCCGCGTGACTGAGGGCGTGGTGCGCCGTGGCTGCGGAGTGCGCCTGTTGCGCAATGACACCGTCATTCATGAGGGCGAGCTCTCCACGCTTAAGCGCTTCAAGGACGAGGTGAGCGAAGTCCGGGCCGGTACCGAATGCGGCATGGGCTTTGTCGGTTATCAGGACCTGCAGAAGGGTGACCTGATCGAGTGCTTCACCGTGGAGGAGATCGAGCGCAAGCTCTGATCGCTTCGTTTTGAGGTGACCCGTCCTTGCCGGTCCAAGCCCGGCCGGGCGGGTATGAAAGGACCACTGCCATGAAGGTTCAGTCCCAGCGTCAGTTGCGTGCCGGAGAACTGGTCCGGCGCGCACTAGCCGATATCATTGCCGAAGGCGCGATCCATGATCCGGCGGTGGCGGGCGTGCCCGTTACTGTCACCGAGGCACGCATGAGCCCGGATTTGCGCCATGCGACCGTGTTTGTAGCCGCGATGGGCCAGGCTGACCGGGCGAAACTGGCAAAGGCGCTCGATCACGCTGCAGGTTATCTCCAGCGCGAACTCGCCAGGCGGGTCGAGCTGCGCTTTACGCCGAGACTGCGCTTTGAAGCCGACGACCGATTCGACGAGGCCGCCCATGTTGACGAGGTGCTTGCGCGCCCGCACGTGAAACGCGATCTGGACTGAACGGTATGGCACGCAGGAAAAAGGGTGATCCGGTCGATGGCTGGGTCCTGCTCGACAAGCCGGGAGAGATGACGTCTACGCGGGCGGTCTCTGCCGTGCGGCGCATTTTCAACGCCCGCAAAGCCGGCCATGCCGGGACACTGGATCCGCTGGCAACGGGCCTTCTCCCGATAGCGCTCGGCGAAGCCACCAAGACCGTGCCGTTCGCGCAGGATGGCACCAAAATCTACCGCTTCACCATCCGCTGGGGCGTCTCCACCGATACGCTGGACGCAGAAGGCGAGGAGACAGCGACCAGCAATGTGCGCCCTGCCCCTGCTGATATCGAAGCCGCCCTGCCCGGCTTTGTGGGGGATGTCGACCAGATACCGCCCGCCTTCTCCGCGATCCGTATTGATGGCGAGCGGGCCTATGATCTCGCCCGTGCAGGCGAGGATGTGCAGCTTGCCGCGCGCCGGGTGCGCATTGATGCGCTGAAACTCGTTTCAACACCGTCGGCTGACCTGACCGTGCTGGAGATGGTGTGCGGCAAGGGCACCTATGTGCGCTCTCTGGTGCGTGATCTGGCGGCGGCTCTTGGCGCTGAGGGCCATGTCGCGGCGCTGCGCCGCACTGGCGTTGGTTCGTTTGCAATTTCCGATGCAATCACCCTGGCTGATCTCGACGCCCTGAAAGATGAGAGCCGTCAGGGCGAGGCCCTGCGCCCACCTCACGCTGCCGTCAGCGATCTGCCGGTTCTCGACGTGACGCCTGATCAGGCGGCTCACCTTAGACAGGGACGGGCCATTGTGGTGGCGCCGCGCCGGGTGGACGCGCTGCGTGCCCTGCGCTGCGAACGCATGATCGGGGACCGGGACTGCTCGCGCTCCGTGCTGGCCCTGGAAGGGGATGAGCCGGTGGCCATTGGCGATCTACAGGCGGGCAAGCTCTCGCCCTGGCGCGTATTTGTGCCGGCCTCCAGCTGACCCATTCTTGTTGACCGATGATGACCGGGTTGCTCGCGGGTTGACTTCATTTCGAGATTTAGCTAAATGTTGAATCATGAACACGGTCTTCAAAGCTCTCTCTGATCCGACGCGCCGCAAGGTGCTGGAAATGTTGCGGTCCGGCCCGAAGTCGGCCGGCGAGCTGGCAGACGCGTTCGACGTATCGCGGCCGACCATGTCGGCACATTTCAACGTACTTCGCGAGGCAGGACTCGTCGTTTCGGAACGCGACGGCAAGTCCGTGCTCTATCATTTGCAGATGTCGGTGCTTGAAGACGCCCTGTTCGGCTTCGCCAGCACTTTCGGATGGACCCGCGAGGCCGCGTCCGAAGACCCGGCATCACCCGGCAAAAAGGCAACCCGATCATGATGAAACCGGCAGAAACCCGGCGCCCCGTCCTGTCCCTCACCATCGCGATCCTCGCCGTGGCCGCCATCATCATGGTGTTTGCCGCAGGCAAGCTGACAGGCAGTGTCGATGACGAGTTCGCCAAGCGCGGTGTGGCGGCGATGATCGGCATCATGCTCGTGGTCGTCGGCAATTATGTGCCCAAAATGCGCCTGTTCCAGTCCGATGGTGCACCCGGCGCCGGCCCAGTCGACCGTTTCGCCGGCTGGATCTTCGTGCTTGCGGGCCTGACCTTTGCCGCCATCTGGGCACTCGCGCCGGTTGACCGCGCCGCACTCGGCTCGCCCATGATCGCCATCGCGGCATTCCTACTGGTGCTAGCGCGCTGGCTTCACTGGCGCGGACAACGCCAGGACGGGGCCGCGCCCCGCCCCACGCCGGGCCGGATACTGATCGTCCTTCTCCTGCTGTCGCTGTTCTGGGCCTCACTGATTTTCCTCGCCGACAGGCTATGGGGCGATACGGCTGTGCGATGGATGGCGATCGTGTTTGCGGTAGCGCTGCCCCTCACCCTGATCCCCGTGGGTGTGTATCTGGGCCGCCGCGCCTGATCCTCGCACCGACGTGAGCGTGAAATGGCCTTGCACGCCTTGCTATTGACGCACTTTGCAGTCATAAGCACCGCGCATGACTGCCGACCTTGCTGGACGGTGCCCTGGCAAGGCCGGTTCTTACCGGCACCGTGGAGATGACATCCATGTCTATCACTGCAGAGCGCAAAGCTGCGCTCATCAAGGAATATGCCCGTGAGGCCAACGACACCGGCTCGCCGGAAGTCCAAGTGGCCGTGCTCTCCGAGCGCATCGCCAACCTCACCGAGCATTTCAAGACCCACAAGAAGGACAACCATTCGCGCCGGGGCCTGCTCAAGCTCGTCTCCCAGCGCCGCCGCCTTCTTGACTACCTGGCCCGATTTGACGACCGGGGTTACCGGGTCCTCATCGAAAAGCTCGGCCTTCGGCGCTTGGCTTTGTACTCTTCACGCCGGTCGCCAACAGGTGACCGGCGTTTTCCTATGGGCCGTGATGGTCATGGCC
>JBJHCI010000078.1:0-7781 GCA_050485925.1 Maricaulaceae bacterium | reverse complement strand
CAGCCGTTAATTTGAACACTGTTCACCGTGGGGCGAGGGTCTTGCATGACACCTGATGACGAGCAGCCCGAAGACGAGCGCAGCTGGATCGGCTGGGTCCAGATCGGCATTGTTGCCGGTATCATCATCGCCTCCCTGGTGCTGACTGCCTGGCTGGCGGCAGGAGCAGCCCGCGTCTCCCGCGACAGTAACGGCGCCGAAGCGGTTGCCGCCCCGGTCGAAATAGTCAGGCCCGAGCGCGCCACGCATTCCATTACGGTCGAAACCACCGGCACAGTGCGTGCCCGGGCCCTGGTTGCCCTGGTTCCGGAGGTGAGCGGGCAGGCTGTCGAGGTGTCTGAGGCAGCCCGCATAGGTGGGCACTTCGAAGCTGGCGAGACCTTAGCGCAGATCGACCCGCGCAATTACCGACTTGCCGTCGATCGCGCGCGCGCAGGCCTTGCCGATGCGCAGAGCGCGCTGATGCGCCTTGAGGCCGAAGCCGTGCTGGCGCGTGAAGAATGGGAGCGGCTCTATCCGGGTGAGCCTATCGCGCCGCTGACCGCGCTGGAGCCCCAGCTGGAAGCGGCAAGAGCCCGCCTGATCGGCGCGCGCGCGGATCTCGAACAGGCCCGGCTCAATCTGGACCGCACCACGTTGCGTTTTCCTTTTGACGGGCGGATCGCCGAAACCCGCATTGAGGTCGGTCAGCAGCTCAATGCGGGCCAGTCCTATGGCGAGGTCTTTGCGCTCGATGCGCTGGAACTGGCTGTGCCGCTGAGCCCGGACGAGCTCTCACGCATCGCGCCTGCCGAGGGGCGCAGCGTCCAGTTTACGCTGGAGGGCGCGGTGGACCGGAGCTTTAGCGGCACGATAGTCCGCGAAGGCGCGCGGCTGGATGACCGCTCTCGCCTCATCACCGTATTTGTCCGTCCCAATGAACCGGAAGTCTTGCGGCCCGGCCAGTTCGCCCGGGTACGCATTAGCGGGCCTGATCTGGGCGAGGCCATGCGCCTGCCGGCCTCGGCCATGGCCGGTCTGTTTGATGTGCGCACCGTGCGTGATGGCCGCATTGCGCCTGTGCGGGTGGATGTGCTCGACCGGACACCGCGTTTCGTCTTCGTGACCCCGTTCGATATCCATGAGGGCGTGATCATCTCGCCCTTGCCGGAATCGGTACTCTCCGGACCCGTGGTGATCATTGGCGGGGATGGCGAATGAGCGGCGCGCGCCCCACCGGATCGCCGGACACACCGGCTGATCAGGGCCTGCCCGGCGCGGGCCTGATCCGCTGGTTCGTCAACAATCCGGTTGCGGCAAACCTTCTCATGGTCCTGTTGCTGCTGAGCGGGGCGATCAGCGCGGCCACCATGCGCACCGAGGTGTTTCCCACCTTCACCGCGCGCAATATTGTCGTCTCCGTGATCTATCCTGGCGCCACACCGGAAGATGTTGAGCAATCCATTACGCGGCGCGTGGAAGAAGCCGTGATCGGGCTTGATGGCATCAAGGAGGTGCGCGCCACCGCCTCGGAAAACCGCGGCACGGTCACCATCGAGATCAATGAGTTCGCCAATGCCCGCATCGTGCGCGATGACGTCCAGACAGCGGTGGACTCTCTGGTGGATTTCCCGCCCGCCGATGCCGAACAGCCGCAGATACGCATTCCCCAGCCGGTTACCACGGTTGTCACCCTGGTGCTGACCGGGCCGGTGGATGAAGCGGTATTGCGCCGGGCCGGAGAGCAGGTGGAGCGTGATCTTCTGGGGGTGGACGGCATTTCCACCGTGCAGCTGCGCGGGGTGCGTCCCTACGAGATTTCCATTGCCCTGTCGGAGGACGCCCTGCGCCGGTTCGGCCTGACCTTCACCGATGCCGCGCAGGCGCTCAGAGCCTCCTCCATTGATCTGTCAGGTGGCCAGATACGCACCACCGCGGGCGAGTTTCTCCTACGTACCAATGCGCGTGCGGAAACAGGCGAGGCCTTCGCGGAGATCGTGCTGAGGGCCAATCCGGACGGTTCGCGCATATTGCTGCGCGATGTAGCCACCATTACCGACAGCTTTGCCGAGGAGCCGCTCCTGAGCCTCTTTAACGGCCAGCCTGCGGCCTTTGTGGACGTACAGCTGCGCGGCAATGAGGACCTGCTCGGCGTACGCGCCCGCGCCATCGCATATGTCGAGGATGCCGTCCTGCCCGCCGGCGTCACGCTTCAGGTCGCCAGCGACCAGAGCCAGGTCTTCCGCGAGCGCATTTCGCTGCTGGCACGCAACGCCATTCTCGGTTTCACGCTCGTTTTCCTGTTGCTGGTGCTGATGCTCGATCTGCGCCTCGCCTTCTGGGTGGCGCTGGGCGTACCGATCGCCTTCCTTGGCGGATTCACCCTGTTTGGCGCTGCGGGCGTGACACTGAATTTCATCACCTCATTCGGGCTGATCATCGTGCTGGGTATCGTGGTCGACGCAGCCATTGTCGTCGGCGAAAACACCGACCGCGAACGCATGAAGGGGCGATCCAGCAAGGAAGCCGCCATTGCCGGCATTACCGGCGTCGCGTCGCCGGTACTGGTGGGCGTGCTGACCACGGTGGCCGCCTTCGGCCCGTTGGTCTTCATCACCGGCACGTTCGGTGAGATCACCCGGCCCATCCCGATCCTCGTGATCTCCATTCTGGTAGTGTCACTGGTCGTCGCCTTCCTGATCCTGCCTACCCAGTTGTCCGGCGGGTCCACCTGGTCACGCGGGCCGATGAGGGCGATCCAGACGCGTGTGGACGGTCTTCTGGCTCGCATCGCCGATGACTGGCTGCGCGGCTGGACGCTGTTTGCCGGTCGGATGCGCTATCTCGTGGCGGTGGCGGGTTTCTGCGTCCTGCTGGCCAGCCTCACCCTCTTATTCACCGGCACGGTGCGCTTCGTCTTCTTCCCCAATATTGAGGCGGATTCCATCACCGCAGACCTTGCCCTGCCGACCGGCGCGCCCTTCGAAGCAACGCGCACCGCGGCCCTGCGCATGGTCGGCGAGGCGCAGACCATGCAGCGCGAATATGCAGAGCGCGGCGAGCCGGTCTTTGAATCGATTTCCGCCACTATTGGCGGACGCACCAGCCTGTTTGGCGGTCCGGGCTCGATTTCGGCGACCACGCTGGCCTCCCATGTCGCGCAGATCAGTATCCGTCTAACGCCATCTTCCCAGCGGCGCATGTCCTCCACCCAGCTGGAGCGTGAATGGCGCACCCGTATTGGCCAGATCGCCGGGGCCGAGCGGCTGAGCTTCACTGCTTCGGCAGGCCCGCAGAACCCCGACATCGCCTATCAGCTCTCCCACCCGGACAATGCTGAACTGGAGCGCGCCGTGAACGCGCTGGTGGCGGGCCTGCGCGAGATCGATGCGGTCAGCGGCATTGATAGCGGCTATGAGCTCGGCAAGCGCCAGCTCGAATTCACCCTCACCCCTGCCGGCGAGGCGGCTGGCCTGCGTGCCATCGATATTGCCCGGCAGGCGCGGCAGGCCTTCTTCGGCGAGGAAGTCCAGCGTATCCAGCGCGGCAGCGAGGAAGTGCGCGTCTTCCTGCGCTATCCGCCGGACGAGCGCGCGGATCTCGCCGATCTCGACCGGTTCCGCGTGCGCACGCCCGATGGCAGCGCCCTGCCTTTGAGTGTCGCTGCGAATATCACCGAGAGCCGGTCACTGACCGCCATCAACAGCGTCGATGGCCGCCGGGTGATTGAGGTGACGGCCGATGTGGATCGCACCCTCCTCACCCCCGACGACGCGCGATCAATCGTCGAGCGACGGATTCTGCCAGAGATACAGGAGGCGTTTCCGCTCCTGCGCTGGGAGCTGTCCGGGGCTGGTCGCGATCAGGCCGAGGATTTCGGCTCCATCGGGCAGGGCTTTCTCTTTGCCATCATCATCATGTACGCCCTGCTGGCGACGCAGCTGGGCAGCTATGTGCAGCCGCTGGTGATCCTGATCGCCATTCCCTTCGGTGTTGGCGGGGCTATCCTGGGCCATTTCATCATGGGTTATGATGTGTCCTTTCCCTCGCTCTTCGGCATGGTGGCGCTATCGGGCGTGGTGGTGAACGCCTCCATCGTGCTGATGGACCGCTATAATCTGAATGTGCGGCGAGGTTATGTGCCCGCCGAGGCCATTGCCGAGGCCACGGCGAGGCGCTTCCGGCCCATCGTGATCACCACGCTTACGACCGCGCTCGGCCTGTTGCCGATCATGCTGGAGACCAGCCCGCAGGCGCAGTTCCTCGTGCCCATGACGATCTCGCTGGGCGTTGGCCTGCTCTTTGCCTCCACGCTGATCCTGCTTCTCCTGCCGGCCTATGTGCTGATCGTGGAGGACATAAGAGGCGTGAAGGTGCGTGAGGTGCAGCCGCAGGCGGAACCTGCCGAATAGGCCCCACACACCCGCCCTGCTTGACCCGTGACGCCTTCAGGCTCACTTATCGCGGCCATGAGCACCGCCCCCACAGCCCAAATCCAGCTGGAACCGGCAGATCCGTCCGCGCCTGTACGCGAGGGGGGCACTGATGGCGTGGACATCATCACCTTCGGCTGCCGGCTTAATGCCTGGGAGAGCGAGGTCATGCGCGGCCATGCGCGCGAGGCAGGACTATCCGATACCATCATCATCAATACCTGCGCGGTCACCAATGAAGCCGTGCGTCAGGCCCGTCAGGCCATTCGCCGCGCCCGCAAGGACCGCCCCGAAGCCCATCTGATCGTCACGGGATGCGCCGCGCAGATTGATCCTTCGGTTTTCGCGAAAATGCCGGAAGTGGATCAGGTCATCGGCAACGCCGAAAAGCTGAAAGCCGAAACCTTCCGCTCGTCCGTCATCACGGGCGGAGAGGCGGTCTCGGTCGGCGATATCATGGCGGTTACCGAGCTGGCGGGCCATCTGGTCGACGGGCTGGATGGCCGCGCGCGCGCCTATGTGCAGGTACAGACAGGCTGTGACCATCGCTGCACCTTCTGCATCATCCCCTACGGGCGCGGCAATGCCCGCTCGGCCCCGGCGGGCGAGGTGGTTGATCAGGTCCGCCGCCTTGTCGAGACCGGGCACTCAGAGGTGGTCCTTACCGGCGTGGACATGACGAGTTGGGGCACCGACCTGCCGGGCCAGCCCAAGCTCGGGCGGCTGGTCAAAGCGATCCTGAAACAGGTGCCGGACCTGAAACGCCTGCGCCTTTCCTCCATCGATGCCATTGAGATCGACGATGATCTGATGGCGGCCATTGCGGATGAGGAGCGGCTCTGCCCTTACTTGCATCTCTCGCTTCAAGCGGGCGATGACATGATCCTCAAACGCATGAAACGGCGGCACTTGCGCGCCGATGCGATTGCGCTGACCGACAAGCTCAAAGCCATAAGGCCCGATATTGCCTTCGGGGCGGACCTGATCGCGGGCTTCCCGACCGAGACCGATGCCATGTTTGAAAACTCGCTGCGCCTCGTGGAGGAATGCCAGCTGGTTTACTTGCACGTCTTTCCCTATTCGCCCCGCCCCGGCACGCCGGCCGCGCGCATGCCGCAGGTGAATGGCGCGGTGATCAAGGAGCGGGCAAAGCGCTTGCGTGAGGCGGGCGAGGCCGCTCTGGCGCGCCATCTTGCTTCCATGGTGGACCGGGAAGAAGTGCTGCTCGTCGAAAAGCCGGGCGAGGCGCGCGCAGCCAATTTCGCGCCTGCCCGTATTGATACGCCAGCGCGCCCGGGCGCGCTTGTACGCGCGGCCATTACCGGCCATGACGGCACCCATCTGATCGCACACGCGGTGGAGGCGGCATGAACTGGTTCGGCTTTGGCAAGAAGAAGGACAAGGCGACCAAAGACGCCGTGCCAGAAAGCGCCGCCCCGGCGTCCGAACCCGAAACGGATGTAAGCGCCGGACCCGAAATCGCGCCGGATGCGCCTGCCGAGGCTACACCGACACCCATCGCCGGGCCTGTACAGGCCGACACGCCCGCCCCGATTGCTGATCCCGTGCTGGACCCTGAGCCTGGACCCGAACCGGAACCAGCCATTCCGCCGGAACCCGAAAAGCCCGCAGGCTTTTTCAAACGGCTCACTTCCGGCCTGTCCAAATCCTCCGCCCAGCTGGCCGGGGTGTTCACTCGCCGCAAGCTCGACGCAGAAGCGCTTGAGGAGCTGGAAGAATTGCTGATCGCTGCCGATATCGGCGCGGTCACGGCGGCCAAAGTCACCGAGCGGCTGGCCAGGGACCGGTTCGAGAAGGACGTCACCGATACCGAAATCCGCGAGGCGCTGGCCGAGGTGATCACCGAGACGCTTGCTCCCCATCAGGCTCCACTCGATCTCTCCGGCGACAAGCCGCAAGTGGTGCTGTTCGTGGGCGTCAACGGGTCCGGCAAGACCACCACGCTCGGCAAGCTCGCCGTGAAGATGACGCGTGAGGGCGCGAGCGTCATTACCGCGGCGGGCGATACCTTCCGCGCGGCAGCCGTCGAGCAGCTGGAAGTCTGGTCGAAGCGCGCGGGCGCACACTTCCTCTCCCGCCCCCACGGCGCGGATGCGGCAGGGCTTGCCTATGACGCCGTGCAGGAAGGCAGGCGCAGAGGCAGCGATGCTGTCCTCATCGACACGGCCGGAAGACTTCAGAACAAGGCCGAGCTGATGGAGGAGCTGCGCAAGATTCTCCGCGTGATCGCCAAGGTGGACGAGGCCGCGCCCCATCATGTCGTGCTGGTGCTGGACGGTACGGTCGGCTCCAACGCGATTTCGCAGGCCGAAGCTTTCATGGAGGCAGCCCGCGTCACCGGCATCGTGATGACGAAGCTCGACGGCACCGCCAAGGGCGGCGCGCTGGTGCAGGTGGCCGAAAAGTTCGGCCTGCCCATCCATTTCATCGGCGTGGGCGAGGGCGAAGAAGACCTGCAGCCCTTCATCGCGCGTGATTTCGCGAGGGCGCTCGCAGGGCTTGAGGCCTGATGGAGGCAACAGCGCTCGCGACGCTCGCCATGGTGGGCTCTGCCATGGCCCATGCGGTGATGACGCTCTTCACCAAGAAGGCAGGCGACACGCTGGTCTTCCGCGCGCTCACCATGGTGATCTGCGCGGCGGCCTTGAGCCCGCTGGCTGTCCTGCTGCCGTTCCCGTCATGGGAGGTCTGGCGCTTCCTGCTCCTCAGCGCCGTCATCATCTGGGCGTTCAACATGTTCCTGATCGCGGCCTTCCAGCGCGGGGACATGAATCTGGTCTATCCGGTGATGCGCGGGGCTGCGCCCGCCTTGGCCGGGTTTTTCGCTTTCCTCTTCCTGAAGGAAGCGCTGAGCCCGATTGCGATAGCAGGGCTCGCCATTGCCTCTGCCGCGATCATCGCGTTCGCCTGGCCGGAGAAGAATGGCACGCCGAAAATGACCGCCATCGGTTTTGCCCTGTGCGCGGCCCTGATGACGGCAAGCTATACCGTGGTGGACGCAGCAGGCGTGCGCGCGGCGGTCAATCCGCTGCAATATGCGGTCTGGTTCTTCATCCTCTCGGCCATCACCCTATCCGTAACGGCGCTGGTCCGGCGCAGGGGCCGCGTGATGGCGGCGGCGCGCGCCGAACTCTCCGGCTCGCTCAAAAGCGCTGTCTTCAATGCGGCGACCTACTCGCTCGCGCTTTATGCCTATTCGGTGGCCGCCGTCGCCCCAATGGCGGCGCTTCGCGAGACCTCCATCGTGTTCGGCGCGGTCCTTGCCGCATGGGTGCTGAGAGAGCCGTTCGGCCTGCGGCGCGGGCAGATGCGCTGGAATGGGGCCATCCCGACGCGCCGCCCCTGCCC
>JBJHCI010000077.1:0-7861 GCA_050485925.1 Maricaulaceae bacterium | reverse complement strand
TTGGCCAAGCAGGCGCTGGGCGATCTTTCAGGCCTCAACGCGGTGGTGATCGGGCGCTCGATTCTCGTGGGCAAACCGGCGGGACTGTTGCTGCTGGAAGAAAACTGCACCGTCACGCTTGCCCATTCACGCACGCGAAACCTGCCAGAGCTGTGCCGTTCCGCCGACATACTGGTGGCCGCGGCCGGACGGGCGGAAATGGTTCGCGGCGACTGGATCAAGCGCGGCGCGTGCGTGCTTGATGTTGGCATCAATCGGGGCGAGGCGGGATTGATCGGCGATGTCGCGTTTGCGGAAGCATCGCTTCAGGCGGGTTATATAACGCCGGTTCCGGGTGGAATCGGTCCGATGACCATAGCCATGCTGCTGGTGAATACGCTTAGAGCCTGTGCCGCGCGCGCTGGGTTGGCCCTAGCCGATCCCCTGGCAGGATAATGAACGCCTTTACGCTTTGCTAAGAGGGAAAACCTAGTGTGAGAGACGTTCAGGTGTTGCAAAAATGAGCCAGACTTTGCGCGTTCTTCACGTCGAAGATGATTTCGCAGACGCCATGCTGCTGCAGCAGGCCCTGCGTGATGCGGGCGGGTACGATCTCGAGCTGGAGGTCGTGCGCACGCTCAATGATGCCAAGCGCAAGCTGGCCCGGCGCACCTATGACCTGATGATTGTGGATCTGCGCCTGCCCGATTCTGTTGATCCGGCCGACACCGTGCGTACCACCGAGAGGATCGCTAACGGGACCCCGGTGCTGATCCTTACCGGCTCGGCCCGCGTCGATGCCGAGGCGTTGGGTGCTCACCTTACCATTCTGGACAAGAACGAGTTTTTCAACGGCAAGGATCGAACAGCAAGCTTCCGCCTTCTACGCGAGGTGCAGGACGCTGCCGAGGACGCGCTGCACCTTTAGGCCCGCGCGCTTTCCAGATATCACGCGCGGCCTATCTCCGGGCGCATGATGCTGACGCTTTCCTGCTTTCCCGACCGGTACCGCGCGGTGGTCATCGGTGCCTCCGGCGGGCTTGGTGCCGGCTTTGTACGCCATCTGGCGGCGGATCCGCACTGCGATGAAGTGATCGCCCTGTCGCGGTCCGGAACGGTGCCCGATGGCCCGCATATCGTCTCCGGCAAGCTGGATATTGAAGACCCGGCGTCGATCGAAGCGGCAATGGATGCGGTCTTCGCTGACGGCCCCGTCCACCTGGTCATCGTGGCGAGCGGTTTGTTGCATGGCGAGGACATCTCGCCGGAAAAGACCTGGCGGCACATGGATGCAACGGCCCTTGCCCGCGTGTTTGCGGTCAATGCCACCGGGCCGGCCCTTGTGGCCAGGGCCGTGCTCGACCGCCTGCCGTGCGAGGGAAAGGCGGTCTTTGCCGCCCTGTCGGCACGGGTCGGCTCCATTTCCGATAACCGTCTTGGCGGCTGGCATGCCTACCGGGCGTCGAAAGCTGCGCTGAACCAGATCATCCGCACCTGCTCAATCGAGCTGGCAAGGAAGCGCCCGGATGCACTAATCGTGGGCCTGCATCCCGGCACGGTGGATACCGGCCTTTCCGCGCCTTTTCAGGGCAATGTACCGAAGAGGAAACTCTTCACGCCAGAACACAGCGCCCGGTGCCTGCTTGAGGTCATCGATCGGCTGACACCAGAACACTCCGGGCGCTGCTTTGACTGGCAGGGCGAGGAGGTTGACCCGTAAGGCGGCTCCAATACAGAAACTCACTCGTGTTTAACGAGCATTGAATTTATTTGATTCTAAAGGTTGTATTTTATAGCCTTTGCCTAGAGGGATTGCGTGGCTTTGTGAGGCAGTTTGCGCACAACATCATTATCCATGGCGGTTACCGCCGCAGCGTTGGGCCTGTTGCTGGCGGCGTTTGCCATACTGGCTGTGCTGTCATATGCGCCCGCTTCACTGCAGCACCAGCCCGAGGCCGGCCTGGAACGCTATGCGCTGATTATCGGCGCTGCGCAGTATCGCAGCCTGCCCGTCCGACCGGATTATGCACGTCAGGCCCGCGCCATGGCGCGCCATGCCGAGCAGTCCGGCTACGCCCTGATCAGTGGTGGGCCAGTGCTTAATCCCACCGAGTACGAGTTGCGCCGCTCTATCGATATTCTGGGGCGGCTTACCGAAGGTGGTGCGGCGGCTTTCATATACTTCGCCGGTCACGCGATTCCCGGTC
Source organism: Maricaulaceae bacterium (assembly GCA_050485925.1). Classification (GTDB taxonomy): domain Bacteria; phylum Pseudomonadota; class Alphaproteobacteria; order Caulobacterales; family Maricaulaceae; genus Glycocaulis. The sequence goes on along the minus strand of JBJHCI010000077.1, from coordinate 5,675 downwards.
AGGATACAATCTTCCTTCTGTCCACCGACTCCGAACCGCCGCCTCTGGTGCTCTATGCCGAAGGCGGTATGCGCCTTGAAGAAGCGTGGAGTCACCCGATGGGCAGCGGGCCATCGAGCACGGTCATCGTCATCGAGACTGAAGGGATGGGCGGGCTGGTGGGCGGTAACTTTGCGGCCTTTGGCACCGGATTTGACGTGCTTGAAGTGCCCGACAGCGTCACCGTAGCCGTCAGTGACCGGGGCGGCCCGGTGATGGTCGAGGGAGACGCGCTTCACCGCATTGGCCCGGCACGACCGCGCCTGATCTTCGAGCCGCGTGAACGCGAAGATGCCCGTCCCGCACTCTTCACCCCCTCATTGTTGGAGAGGCGCCTGCTGGAAGAGGCCGATCTGATAGCGGCTCTCGAACTGGCAAGCCTGCATGTGCACGAATACACGTCCGGCCTGCTCAGCCCGGTAATTTTCGATCGTCGGCTACTGGATGTCGCTCCGCCTTTACGCAGCGAGCCGCCCGTTCTGGTTTTTGTCCAGGAGGACCAGGATGTCGAGGAGTCGCTCCCCGCTCCTCCTGATCTTCCAGCCAGCGCTAGTGTGCTGGCCGACCTGACCGGGCACGTCGCCACCGATATCGTACTGCCGGGCCGCCGGACAGAGAGCTTCGCCGGCCAGTCGGTCATCGAACTGATCCAGATGTTCGAGGCGTTTCGGGCCGAGACCTATCTGGACTCAGCCGGCATCCCCACGATCGGGTACGGCCATACCGGTCGCGAGGCCCGCATGGGCAATGTGATCAGCCATGAGCGTGCGGTTGAGCTACTTATGGAAGATATCGACATCGCCGCCACGGCAGTTGACCGCGCCGTCACCCGGGAACTGACCGACAACCAGCGCAATGCCCTGATATCGCTGGTGTTTAATATTGGCGGGGAAGCGTTCCGCAACTCCACGCTTCTGCGCCTGATCAATAGTGATATTCACTCGGTCAGCGCGGCTCAATTCCTGCGCTGGGTGCATGCGCGCGTGCCCGGCAGCGGGATGCGGGCCCTGCGCGGTCTTGAGAGCCGCCGCCAGCTTGAGGCGTTCCTCTTCCTTGTGGAAGAGGACAGCGTGACGGCCCGCGAACTCATACTGTCTTTCGAACCGTTCCGGCCGAACGCGACCCGTGTGCACAACTGCTCTTTCATCGGTTATGGCCGGGCGCTTCAGCCCTGCGAAGAGGAGTTTGACGTCCAGATCAGCCAGGTGGAAGCGCTGCAATACCTGCGCCGGGAGCTGGCCCAGATCGAAAACGAGCTGCGCGGTCTTGTCGGTGTTCCGGTATCAGACGCGCAGATGACGGGCCTTGTGTCTTTTGTTCATCAGAACGGAGTGGAGACCTTTGAGAGCTCGCGCATCCTCACCCGGCTCAATCAGGGCGATTACACCGGAGCAGCCAATGCGCTGCGCCTGCACCAGGCCTTTACCGGTGGTCCGGCCATGCAGGTTGGGCGGAGCGGGATTGAGCGGCGCGCAGCCGAGGCCGCTCTCTTCTTCGCCCATGGCGGCGATTACGTGGTCATGCCGGGAGGATCACCATCATGACGCGTGTGTTAATCGCTTTCCTGTCCTTGGCCCTCACCGGTGTGATCTTTTTGACCGAAAGCTGGACACCGCTGGGTTTCACCCATGGTCTTCTTTACCTCGTTCCCCTCATCCTCTTGCGCCATGAGCATCTGGCCCTGCAGGCCGGGATGGCCGTGCTGATAACAATAATGATCGTGGTGGGGTATCTGGGTTCTCCACCCGGCTTCCGCGAAGACTATGTCCTGCTCAACCGGGTGCTCTCGGCTCTGGCAGTCTGGGCCATCGTGATCATCCAGGCGGACGGGCGCGCGGCAGCGCTGGTCAACTCACCGCCCGGTCCCGGCCCTTCCAGTAAGGCTCACGAAGAACACGTTTGAGGATCTTGCCCGTCGGGTTGCGCGGCAGGGCGTCGATGAAATCGACGCTCTTGGGCACTTTATAGGCCGCTATCCGCTCTCTTGCGTGCGCGATCAGGGCTTCCGGCGTCACATCCGTACCGGGCACCTTCACAACCACCGCCTTGACCGCCTCGCCCCAGCGCTCGTCCGGCACGCCAATCACGGCAACGTCCGCGACGCCCGGATGGGAGAAGAGCGCGTTTTCCACTTCGGCAGGGTAGATGTTCTCGCCGCCGGAGATGATCATGTCCTTCACCCGGTCATGGATGAAGAGATAGCCGTCCTTGTCGAGATACCCGGCATCGCCCGATTTGAACCAGCCATCGGAATTGATCGCCTCTGCCGTGGCATCGGGCCGGTTCCAGTAGCCCTTCATCAGGCTGGAGCCGCGAATCCACACCTCGCCGACCTCGCCTTGGGCAACAGGCTTTCCATCCTCACCCACAACACGGATCTCGATGCCGGCATTGGGCTTTCCGGCGGCGCGCAGCTTGCCGCGCGCCGGATCATGGTCGGCCGGCGGCAGATGCACCGCCGCGCCATTGGTCTCGGTCAGGCCGTAGAATTGTAGGAAGCCGCAATCGAAAATCTTCGCGGCTTTGAGCAGCAATTCCTCTGCGATCGGTGAGGCGCCATAAGCGATCAGCCTTAGGGATGAGAAATCGCGGGGTTTTGCCGCGCTCGCCTGCACAAGGAACAGGATCACCGCCGGCACGAAGAAGCTCGTTTGCACCTTGTGCTGTTCGATGAGATCGAGGATGGCGACCGGATCGACTTCCTTCACGATGATGTTCGTCGCGGCCTGATAGAAGCCCAGCAGCGCCCAGTTCGTGCCCGCCACATGGAAATAGGGCATGGCGACAAGGTTCGGATCGCCCGGCTCCCACCGCACAAACCCGTCATGCAGGCCCTGCTCGAAGAGCGAGAGATACGCGCCATGGGAGAGCACCACGCCCTTGGGATGACCCGTCGTGCCGGAGGTGTAGAGCTGGAGTACGTCTTCGGTCGGGTCCGTTGTCAGCATCGGGTCGGCATCGGACTGGCCATCGCGCCAGCCAGCATAGCCCTTCCATTTGGCGTGCCCGCCATCGAGCGCGATAACGGTGCGCAGCGAGGGCAGGGAGGGCAGCAGCCCCTCGACCAGCGGATAGTATTCGGCATCGACAAAGAGCGTGGTGACGCCCGCATCCTTCAGGATGAAGAGGATTTCCGGCGCCGCGAGCCGCCAGTTCACGCCCGTCAGCACGCAGCGTGCTTTCGCCGCGCCAAACAATAGCTCGGCGAAGTAATCGCTATTCTTGCCCAGATGGCCGACCCGCGTGCCCGGCTTGCACCCGAGCGCGATCAGACCATTGGCCACCCGGCTGGCATGGGCATCGAGCGCCGCATAGCTCGTCCGGCGGTCTCCCAGAATTTGCGCCGTGACGTCGCCATTGATGCGCGCCTGCTGACGCACGACATCGGCCATGGATACGAGCTTGCCCGCATCGATCATTCGCGTCTCCTCCCTCATCTCTCGCGCCGGGCCTTGCCCTGACGCTCCGGCCACTGACGGGCCTTTCAGTGAGCGATGATAGGGGATACGCGAAGAAGGGGAAGGGGGCGGGTTTGGTGGGTGGCGTAAAGGTGCCCCTCACTACAATACCTGCATCCGGGCGATCAGGGTTTGCCTGTGCCGGCGAGATGGGCCATCAAGCAGGAACGGGGATTGCCCGCAGGGCTCCGGCAAGGACCTCACGGCGCGGGACAAGCAGGGAGAAACGCATGTCTGCCATAAGGATGCTGGCGCTGGCCGGCCTGTTCAGCCTGTCATTTGCCGCCTGCAGCGCGGCGCAGAACGATGCGGCAACACAAGCTGTCACCGAGGCGGTGGAAGTGCCGCTTGGCGAGGGGCTTGCCCTTGCAGGCACGCTGCACCTGCCCGCGCCCTCGGCTGATCCCGCCCCGGCGGTGATCCTCTATCCGGGCTCGCAAGCCAGCACCAACCTGCCGGGCCTTGCCGCGCACCTCGCGGCGCACGGCATTGTCGCACTCGATCTGAACAAGCGCGGCGTGGCGGGTTCTGGCGGTCACTGGAGCGATGAGACCATCGAGCGGCAGGCAGACGATGCCCTTGCCACCTTTGCCTACCTGCAGACGCGTGCCGAAGTGGATGCGGCGCGCATCGGTATTGCCGGGCACAGCCAGGGCGGATGGGTGGCACAGCTCGCCGCGGCGCGCGAGCCGGAGCTGGGCTTCGTCATCCTTCTGGCCGGACCGACGCAGACCGTGCGCGACCAGATCCTGACCGATGAGCGCTACCACCTGACCGGATGGGGCGTGCCTGCGGCGGAAGTGGATGCGCGCATCGCCATGTTCGGCGACTTCATGGAGGCCGCCCTGACCAATCCGGCGGTGTGCAGCCCGCAAGGCGGCCATTATCTGTGCGGCCTGTTCCGCTATGATCCGGCAGACGCACTGAGCGCCATTCAGGTGCCAGTGTTGGCGCTCTATGGCGACAACGATCCCATGACGCCGCCGGAGCTGAACGAGGCTGAATTGCGCGCGGCGCTGGCCCACCTGCCTGACGGCGCGGTGACAACCCGCGTGTTCGAGGGCGCGAACCATGTGTTCTGGGCGTCCGAGACGGGCCTGCGCGACGAATATCCGCAGCTGACACGCGAATACGTGCCGGGCTTTCTCGACTCGATCAGCGACTGGGTACTGGAACGCTAGGAGAATGGTGCCGCTTGCGTGACTCGAACACGCGACCTACGCATTACGAATGCGTTGCTCTACCAGCTGAGCTAAAGCGGCTTTGCCACGTGTCGATAACGGGCGGAAGCGAGGGGGGCGTGATACCCCGTCCCGCGACGGCGCGCAAACTATCTGCGAACGTGTGTCTTCGCAAGCGGGGTTGTGCGTGTGACGCCGCTGTGTGGTTTTGCTGGCGCGGGCCGCTTTTCCGGCTTGCGACCCAGCTCTCAGTCTGGATCCCGGCTCCGGAGCCGGGATCCGGAAAGAGCCGGGCATCGGCTTTCGCCGGCGAAACGCTGGAGGAAAGGGCCTGTCGGGCCGCGTTGCGGAACTAAAGAGAACGAGACCCGTCAGGGCGGCAAGGCCGAACCCGCCCCGTCACCGCGCCGCCTTCTCCAGGATTGAGGCGACAAGGGGGCGGGCCAGCCTGTCGAAGAAGGTTTCAAGATGATCGGCCGGGCGCGCGGCGGCCGCATCATTGCGGATCACGATATGGGCGTGGCGCTGATTGGGGTGGGTCCATTCATGATGCATAGGCCGCACGGTCCCCAGATACTGGCCGATCACGGACTGGGCGGTGCGCCCGCGCTCATTCACATCGCGCAACAGACGCCGCGCAAGCCGGATATCGTCCGGCGCATCGACATAGACGCGTACATCGAAGAGCGCCCGCACATCATCATCGCAGAAGAGGTGAATGCCCTCGACCAACACCACATCGGCCGCCGGAATGGTACGCGTATCGGCGCGGCGGCGGTGAATGGTGAAATCATAGACCGGGGCTTTGACCGGCTTGCCATTCTTCAGTGCGTCAAGGTGCCTGGCCAGCAGGGCGTGATCGCGCGAGGCGGGGTGGTCGAAATTGAATCGCGCGGCGTCGAAATCCGGCGACGCGCCATGATCGCCGTAATAATCATCTTCGGCCACCACGAGGGCGGTAAGCGGCGCGACCGCGCGGGCGGCGGCACGCGCGATC
>JBJHCI010000076.1:6223-7868 GCA_050485925.1 Maricaulaceae bacterium | reverse complement strand
GCCCGGAGGGACTCGAACCCCCAACCAAGCGGTTATGAGCCGCCGGCTCTGACCAATTGAGCTACAGGCCCACCGTGAAACGGGTGATAGCGCAGCGTTAGCGGCGGGGGAAGCGTGGGCATCACGCCATGTACCGGTCTTGCCGTTGCCTTGTTTTCGCCGTTTGCCCGTGGCGATCTCTGAGTCAGGAGTTCGATAACATAAAGGCTGGTCTCCATGCATTACTCCCTTATTCGTTCGATCCGTTCTGAAATCTCGCTGGTCATGCGCCAGCGTGTTCTGGTCACCGCCACCGCGCTGGCGTTGGGTGTGGCTCTTCTGGCAGGCGGCCATGCACGCGCGCAAGACACCGCCAGCGCCGAGGGCCGGCTCTCGCTCTCGGCCACCGGAGAGGTGCGACTGACGCCTGATATGGCGAGCGTCACGGCAGGTGCCGTCACCCGCGCCGATACGGCGTCCGAGGCCCTTGCAGCCAATGCTCGCCAGATGGCTGGCGTGTTCCGCACGCTGGAGCAAGCCGGGATTGCACGGCGTGACATCCAGACCTCGAACCTTTCGGTGAACCCGGTATACGCGCCCTACGACGCTTCACGCGGGTCCGACCAGCGCATTGTCGGATACGAGGCGACCAACACGGTGCGCGTCACGGTACGTGATCTGGACCGTCTGGGCCGCACGATTGACGCGCTGGTCAATGCCGGCGGGAACCGTCTGCAGGGAGTGAGCTTTGCCCATTCCGACCCCGCAGAAGCACGCGATGAAGCGCGCCGGCGAGCTGTCAACGAGCTAAACCGGCTGCGTGCGCTCTATACCGACGACGCAGGCATCAGCACCGGGCGTCTGCTGTCGCTGTCGGAATCGGGCGGTTACCAGCCCATGCCGGCCGCTTTCCTGCGCGCTGAAGCGGTGGCCGCGGACGTTTCCACCGAAGTAGCTCCCGGCGAGATCACGATCTCGGTTCAGGTTGACGCCGTCTGGGCCATCGCGCCGTAAAACCGCCTACCAGACCAGAGCCGGTGCCTGCCAGCGGGGCTGAAGCCCTGCTGGCAGGGCCGCGCCGTCTTCATTGATGCCACCGCTGATGAAGAGGCAGTCAATACCTTCTCGCGCGGCACCTGTCAGATCGGTCGGCACTCCGTCCCCGATGGCGAGGATGCGCGCCTTGTCCGGTATCGACCCACCACGACCGTCCAGCGCCGCATACGCCCGCTCATAGATGGGCGGGTACGGCTTACCCGCATAGTGGACCTCGCCACCCAGCACGTCATAGCGCTGGGCCAGCGCACCCGCACAATAGAGCAGGCGTCCGCCGGGCCCCTGCACGACGATATCGGGATTGGCGCATACCAGAGGCAAACCTCGCTCCACCCCGCGCGTCAAGAGAGCTTCATAGTCCGCAGGGGTTTCATTGAGATAATCGACCAGACCGGTGGCCGAGATCAGGCGGGCTTCCTCAAGGGGGGCAAAGTCCAGTCCCGTCCCCTCATAGATCGGATCATCCCAGTGCGGGCCGAGCTTGAAGGCCGGGCCGGGCGCAAATTGCGAAAGAAGGGCGTGCGTCGCATCGCCGGATGTCACCGCCGCGTCCCAGGCATTATCCGGCGCACCCATGCCTCGAAGGAAGCTGTGCAGCGAAGCAGACCGG
>JBJHCI010000076.1:0-6213 GCA_050485925.1 Maricaulaceae bacterium | reverse complement strand
TGGTCCCCACGCCACCACCTCCCCATCCGGATAGCAGACCCTGAGAGGCCCGCCCGCGTCCACCCTGCGCGCGAAACCCGGTCAGGGCTTCGATAGCTGGTTCGATAAGGGCTTCGCCATCCCGGATGACGCCCCACACATCGCACAGAATAGCATCATATTGCGGGGCAAGGTCCCGGAGCCGGACAGAGGACTGGATCATGGGCGGGGTGAAGCAGGCCCTTCACGGTCGGTCAAGGCACTCATCTGGAATTATTCCGTGCGATCCGCTCGCGTAGTACCCGCGTGGCAGCCGTGATGTCCCCGCGTGCATTGCCGATAATGCCGGTGATCTGTTCCCGCTGGGTCTGAGCGAGCCACACGCCCATAACCTCGGCATCGACAACCTTCATCCCGTTATCGCCCTGGAGTACGCGCCAGTTCACGGGCACATCAGGTTCACCGTTCTGCCCGCGCACCACCGAGCGGACGACATAGTCGCCCGGCCTGCGAGTCACCGATCCGGTGACATCCAGCGTCTGCCCGGCATAATGACCCAGCTCGCGCTCATAGACCTGGATGGCAAACTCGCGGAACACTTGCGAAAACTCGTCCAGCGTTTCGGAATTCGCGCCGCGCCGGTACCGCCCCAGCACGAAGCCGGTGATCCGCTCCACATCCGCTAGGTGATCAATACGATCCCGGAAATCGCGGCGCAGGCTTTCAAGGCCCATCTCGCCGTCCTGATAGGCTCTGAGCGCATCTATAACGCGCTGGGCCTCACGCTCGACGAAAGCCTCCGCCAAACGTGCATCTTTCCCGGCAGCCGGACCGGGAAGAGCTAGCACGAAGATCAGAAGCAGGGCTGCAGGCGCAGCAAACGCGGCGAGCAGGCGCTGGAGCATTATAACCCTCCCGAGGCAGGATATTCATCCAGCCCAAGCCTGATGCGGCTCCCCTCGCATCAGTCGAAATCCGGCAAATCATCGTAGGCGCTGTCATCTCTGAGCAAGCTGGCCCGGTTTTGCCGGTATACCGAGCGCAATTGTATGTATGGATCGACAGCGGCGTGATCCAGTGACCGAAATGTTTCTTCAAGCTCGACGCGCACGTCAAGAATGGTCTTGGCGCGGACAACCCAGATTCCGTTGCCATCGCGCACTTCCTGTACCCAGTAAGTGGGGTGAGGATACCGATCCACAAAGCGCCCCGTAGCGTCGCGCACGCTTGACGGACCGAGAAAAGGCAGGACCAGATAGGGTCCGCTATCCACACCCCAGCGCCCCAGCGTCAGGCCGAAATCGGTGTCGTAGCGCGCGATATCTGCCTGGCCGGCGACCTCAAAAACCCCCGCAACACCGACAATGGTGTTCAGTGTGAACCGCCCGGCAGTCTCAAAGGCAGGACCGAACCGGCCCTGCAGAAGCAGATTGGTGAATACAACCGGCTGATTGAGATTGGTCAGAAAGTTGGACACGCCCTTGCGGCCGGGCGCCGGCACCGCATCGCGGTACAGTCTCGCGGCCGGGCCGATCACCACCCTGTCCGTAGCAAGATTGAAACTCAGAACGGCGCGGTTGGCAGGTTCGAACGGGTCGTTGACCTCCAGAGAGTGCGGGTTGGTCGTGCACGCGGTCAGGCTCAGGGCGAGGAGCGCGCCCGTCCCGGACAACAGGCCGAGCCTTAGCGTATTCGCGTTATCTGTCATGGAGTTCCCCGCGCCCCTTATTGCCGATGATGCTATCCACACTTAGGCAGGAACGTCCAGACGGCCAGCATTGACCGCGAGGCTTTGGCATTGAAACGCAGCGGATAATCGCATAAAGATATCTTTATGTAGTTGTTTGCGATGCGAGGCGGCACCATGCCCGATGGGCGTACCCTGCCGGTCCGGTCCGGCCCGGCAATATCCTTCGAATTCTTCCCGCCAAAGAGTGAGGCGATGGAAGAGCGGTTGTGGGATTCCATCTCACGGCTGGCGCCGCTCGACCCGCTTTATGTGTCGGTGACCTACGGGGCGGGCGGCTCGACCCGTGACCGCACACACCGCACGGTGCGCCGTATCGTCGAGGAGACAGGCCTGAAGCCCGCCGCGCACCTGACATGTGTGGATGCGAGCTGTGAGGAAGTCGATGAGGTTATCCGCGATTACTGGGCCGCGGGCGTGCGCCATATCGTGGCCCTGCGCGGTGATCCGCCCGGCGGGGTGGGCGAGCGGTATGAGCCGTTCACGGGCGGCTACGCCAATGCCGCGGAGCTGACCGCCGGCATCCGCGCTGTGGGTGATTTCGAGGTCTCGGTCGGCTGCTATCCGGAAAAGCACCCTGAAAGCGCCAGCTTTGACCACGATATCGACCTGCTGAAAGCCAAGATTGATAACGGCGCGACCCGGGCCATCACCCAGTTCTTCTTCGATGCGGACATATATTTCCGCTATCTCGACCGGGTACGCAAGGCGGGCATCGATATACCCATCGTGCCAGGCATCATGATGCAGTCGAACTTTGAGGGCCTTGTCCGCATGGCGGGCCTGTGTGGCGCAACCATCCCTGCGCGCCTGTTTGACCTCTTTGACGGGCTGGAAAGCGATCCGGGCACACGTGAGCTGCTCACCGCCAACGTGGTTGCCGACCTGTGTTCGGACCTCTCCGATCAGGGCGCCGACCAGTTCCATTTCTATACCTTGAACCGGGCCGAGCTGGCGCTGGCGACCTGTCGGCTGCTGGGCGTACGTCCCATCGAAATCGCGGCGTGAACGATATGAGTTTTGACCGGTCCTCGCGCCTGGAGGCGCTCGAAGTAGAATCGCAAAAGCGCATCCTGGTGCTGGACGGTGCCATGGGCACGATGATCCAGCGCCTGAAGCCCAGTGAAGAAGATTACCGGGGCACGCGCTTTGTCGATTGGGGTAAGGCGTTGAAGGGCAATAACGATCTGCTCAATCTTACAAAGCCCGACGCGATACGCGATATTCATATCGCGTATTTCGAGGCCGGAGCGGACCTGATCGAGACCAACACCTTCTCGGCCACCTCCATCGCGCAGGCCGATTACGACATGGAGGATCTCGCTGTCGAGATTGCCCGCGAGGGTGCGCGTCTGGCGCGCGAGGCGGCTGACGAAGTGGAGGCACAGACCAGCACGCCGCGCGCGGTCGCCGGTGCTATCGGCCCGACCAACAAGACGCTCTCCATCTCGCCCTCGGTAGAAGATCCCGGCTTTCGCGATGTCACCTTCGACACCGTGCGCGAGGCCTATGCCGAGCAGACCCTCGCCATGGCGGAATTTGTCGATTTTCTGCTGATCGAGACGATTTTCGACACGCTGAACGCCAAGGCGGCGATCAAGGCCGTGCTCGATCTGCGCAATGAGGGCAAGCTCGACCCGGCCATCCCGCTCATGCTGTCGGGCACCATTACCGATGCGTCGGGCCGGACGCTTTCGGGCCAGACGACAGAAGCCTTCTGGAACTCGGTGCGCCATGCAAGGCCGTGGGCGGTGGGGCTGAACTGCGCGCTGGGTGCCAAGCAGCTGCGCCCTTACGTGGCCGAGATGAGCCGCGTGGCGAATACACGCGTACTTGCCTATCCCAATGCCGGCCTGCCCAATGCGTTCGGTGAGTATGACGAGACGCCCGACGAGACCGCCGCCTATATCGCCGACTGGTCGAAGACGGGCCTCGTGAACATTGTCGGCGGGTGCTGCGGCACCACGCCGGACCATATCGCGGCCATCGCCAAGGCTGCCTTCGCGGGCACACCGCGCGCCGTGCCGGAACGCCCGCGCGCCATGCGTCTGTCGGGCCTTGAGCCGTTCGAGCTGGCGTCGTGACCGATACGCCTGCCCCGTCCCGTGCCGTCTTCGTAAACGTTGGTGAGCGCACCAATGTCACCGGCTCTGCGCGCTTTCGAAAGCTGATCAAGGAGGGCGATTACGCCACCGCCCTCGATGTCGCGCGCCAGCAGGTCGAGGCCGGGGCACAGGTGATCGACATCAACATGGATGAGGGTCTGCTGGATTCAAAGCAGGCCATGATCACCTTCCTCAACCTCATCGCCACCGAGCCGGATATTGCCCGCGTGCCGATCATGATCGACAGCTCCAAATGGGAGGTGATCGAGGCGGGCCTGAAATGCGTGCAGGGCAAGGCCATCGTCAATTCCATCTCGCTGAAAGAAGGCGAGGAGAACTTCATCCACCAGGCCAAGGCCTGCCTCGCCTACGGTGCGGCCGTGGTGGTGATGGCGTTTGACGAGACCGGTCAGGCGGAGACGAAAGCGCGCAAGGTTGAGATATGCGAGCGCGCCTACAACATCCTTGTCGATGAGCTCGGCTTTCCGCCGGAAGACATCATCTTCGATCCCAATATCTTCGCGGTTGCGACCGGGATCGAGGAGCACAACGACTATGCCGTCGCCTTCATCGAGGCGACGCGCGAGATCAGGAAGCGCCTCCCGGGCGCTCACATCTCCGGCGGTGTTTCCAACATCTCCTTCTCCTTCCGGGGCAATGAGCCGGTGCGTCAGGCCATGCACTCGGTCTTCCTGTATCATGCCATCAAGGCGGGCATGGATATGGGCATCGTCAATGCCGGCCAGCTGGAAATCTATGACGAGATCGAGCCGGAGCTGCGCGAGCTGGTCGAGGATGTCATCCTCAACCGGCGCGCGGATGCCACAGAGCGCCTTCTGGAGGCCGCAGAGGCCTATCGCGACACCGGAGAGGCCGAAGAGAAGGCCGCCGCTGAGTGGCGCTCCCTGCCCGTTGCAGAGCGTCTGAAGCACGCTCTGGTCAAAGGGCTTGACGAGTTTGTGGTCGAAGACACCGAGGAAGCCCGCCAGTCCGCAGAACGTCCGCTCCACGTGATTGAAGGCCCGCTGATGGACGGGATGAACGTGGTGGGCGACCTCTTCGGCGAGGGCAAGATGTTCCTGCCGCAGGTGGTCAAATCGGCCCGCGTGATGAAAAAGGCCGTCGCCCACCTCTTCCCCTATATGGAGGCCGAACGCGAAGCAGCGGGGCTGGAGCAGGAATCCAATGGCCTCGTCATTATGGCGACCGTAAAGGGTGATGTGCACGATATCGGCAAGAATATCGTGGGCGTCGTGCTGCAGTGTAACGGCTATGACGTGGTGGATCTGGGCGTGATGGTGCCGCCGGAGAAAATCCTAGAGGCCGCGCGCGAGCACAAGGCCGACATTATCGGCCTGTCCGGCCTGATCACGCCGTCGCTCGACGAAATGGTGTTCCTCGCCAGCGAAATGGAGCGCGAGGGCTTTGACATCCCCCTCCTCATTGGCGGGGCGACGACCAGCCCGGCGCACACGGCGGTGAAGATAGAGCCGGCCTACCACAAGGCACCGGTCATCCATGTACACGACGCCAGCCGGGCGGTGGGTGTGGTCTCCAAACTACTCTCCGACGCCCAGCGCCAACCCTACTGGGAAGAGATGCAGGCCAATTACGCCCGCATCCGCGAGACCCGCGCGCGCACTCAAGGCAATCGCCGTCGCCTGACGCTCGCCGAGGCGCGTGAAAAAGCGTTTGATGCCGATGCCACCGACCACATGCCCGTCAAACCGCGCAAGCTGGGCCTTACCACGATTGATGATGTGCGTCTGGCCGATCTCGTGCCCTACATCGACTGGACGCCCTTCTTCTTCTCCTGGGAGATGAAGGGGACATACCCGGCCATCTTCGACGATCCCAATCGCGGCGAGGCCGCGCGGGCGCTCTTCGATGATGCGCAGTTGATGTTGAAACAGATGGTGGAAGGCGACTGGCTTCGACCCAAGGGCGTTGTCGGCCTGTGGCCCGCCCGGCGTGAGGGCGATGATATTGCCGTCTTCGCTGACGAGGCCTGCAACTCCCGCCTTGGCAAGTTCTATGGCCTGCGCCAGCAGGCGGAGAAGGATGGCGAGAAGCCTTACCTCTCCGTCTCAGACTTCGTGCGCAGTGATGTGACCGACTGGGTAGGCGGATTTGCCGTCACCTCTGGTCATGCCGAGGATGAGATCGCCGAGCGCTTCAAAAAGGCCAATGACGATTATTCGGCGATTCTGTTCCAGGCGCTGGCGGACCGTTTCGCGGAAGCCTTCGCCGAATATCTCCATGAGCGGGTGCGCAAAGAGTTCTGGGGCTATGCAGCCAATGAACGACTCTCCAACGAAGAGCTGATCAAGGAAGCCTATGCCGGTATCCGCCCGGCGCCCGGCTATCCGGCCCAGCCTGACC
>JBJHCI010000075.1:0-7939 GCA_050485925.1 Maricaulaceae bacterium | reverse complement strand
TTGTTTCGAGTCTGCTGCGTCTGCGAAATCGGCCTCGCTATCGCAGCATAGCTTTTTTCAATATGTTACTGTCATTTAACGCAATTGCGTGACTGCGCTGCAACACATTTTATGAATTTGCAGCAAAAAACGCCTCACTTACAGTTTAGTCAGCGGTTTTTCTGCTTTGCCCTCTTTTCAAAAGCGCGGCGCAGTTCAGCCTGCCTCCATCGCAGCGTCATGGTGCGTTGCAGCAAAAAATGGTGACGCTCCCCGTCCCCGACAAATGGAGGAAACTCATGGCATTACCCAAACTGCGCGCGGCCCTTCTGGCTGCTGCCTCTCCCTTCGTGATCGCGCCGGTTGCTGGCGCGCAGGATGCGGCCGGTCCGCGTCAGGTTGAGGTGATCACCGTTACCGCCCAACAGCGCGAACAGAGTCTGCAGGATGTGCCGATCTCGGTGTCGGCGTTTAATCAGGTCCAGCTGGAAAATTCCGGCATCCGCGACATCAAGGACCTGGTCGTCCTCGCGCCCGGTCTGATGGTCACATCCACACAGTCGGAAACCATCACCACCGCGCGGGTGCGCGGCGTGGGCACCGTGGGTGACAATTTCGGCCTTGAAAGCTCTGTAGGCGTCTACATCGATGGTGTGTTCCGCGCCCGCAACGGCGTGGGCTTTGGTGATCTGGGCGAACTGCAGCGCATCGAAGTGCTGCGCGGCCCGCAGGGTACGCTTTTCGGCAAGAACACCTCGGCCGGTGTGCTCAACATCATCACGCAATCACCCGAGTTCGAGTTCGGCGGTAACGCCGAGCTGACCGTTGGCAATTACGATCTGCGCCGTGTGTCCGGCTCGATCACCGGCCCGATCGTCGAAGACCAGCTGGCCTTCCGTCTGTTCGCGGTTACCAATCAGCGCGACGGCTTCACCTCGCTTAACATCCGCGACGCGTCCGGTGATCGGGTGCGTGATTCGGAAACGCAGGACTATTACTCGATCCGTGGACAGCTTTTGTGGACGCCGAGCGACCGGGTGACGGGCCGCATCATTGCGGATTTCTCCGACCGTTCCGAGTTCTGCTGCTCGGCGGTGCAATGGGACTACGATCCGACGATTGCCGGTATTGTCAGCTCGCTTGGCGGTCAGGTGCTGAGCCCGGCCAACCCGTCCGCCCGGGAGGCGTTCGCCAACCGCGAATATCGCCAGGACGTAACGGACTGGGGGCTTTCTGCCGAGTTTGATGTCGATTTCGGCGAAGCGAACCTCACCTCCATCACCGCCTACCGGCGCTGGGAGAATGAGCGTACACAGGACATCGACTATTCCGCGCTCGACATCGCCTATCGCGGCGACGGCAACTTCACCGATCTGGACCGCTTCAGCCAGGAATTCCGTCTGCAGGGCGTACGCGGCAATCTGGATTGGCTGATCGGGGCCTTCTACTCGCGCGAAGAGCTGGAGCTGGGTGATGCCATCCGCTTCGGTACGCAGTGGGAGCCCTTCCTGGGCATTCTGCTGACCGCCCCCTCCGGTGCTCCCAGCCCGGCCGGCGTCAGCCAGACCATCTTCAACCTGACCGGCGGCGCGGTGAACATTCCGCCGGGCTCGGCCATTCCGGGCGGTTCGGGCGTGAGCCAGGATCTCTACAACCAAACCGCAACGAGCTGGGCAGCCTTCACGCACAATACCTACGCCCTGACCGACCGCTTCTCGGTAACGGCGGGCCTGCGTTATACGCGTGAGGAGAAGGACGTCACCGCCAGCTTCTCCACCAACTCCCCGGCGGCGTGTGCTGCGCTGGAAGGGGCGTTCGGCTTCAATCCGGTGGCCGGCTGGGTGCAGGCTGCAACGGGCATGGGTCTGCCGCAGGCGACGATCACTGGCGGAGCCGTGGCGATTGGCAATATCTGCCTGCCCTATGCCCGCTCCGGTCTCGACAATACCGGCTATGACCAGTCGCGTACGGACGAGGAGTGGTCGGGCACGCTGCGCGCCCAGTACGACGTTACCGATGAGATGATGGTCTATGCGGGCTGGTCGCGCGGCTTCAAGGCTGGCGGCTTTAACCTGGACCGTCAGTTCAACGGCCCGATCGGTGCCAATGGCTTTACTGCCGTGGATACCTCGTTCGCACCGGAAACCATCACGGCCTGGGAAGCGGGCTTCAAGTCACGCCTGTTCGACAATGTCCTGCAGTTCAACGGGAACTTCTTCTATCAGGACATTGAGGACTTCCAGCTCAATACGTTCAACGGCACGGCCTTCGTGGTAGAGTCGGTGGACGAAGCCCGCTCCTGGGGCGGCGAGTTCGACTTCCTCTGGCTGACGCCGGTTGAAGGGCTCGATATCTCGGGCGGTTATGCTTATGTGAACACCCGCTACGAGACGATCACCACCACCGATCCGTTGATCGCGGCGCTGCAAGGTGAGCGCTTCTCGCTCTCGCCGGAGCACTTCGTGAACCTGGCGGTGAACTATGAAACGTCTCTGGGCGGCAATCTGATCACCCGCTGGGGCATGGATACCCGCTATGTGTCCGGCTACAACACCGGTTCGGACAATGACCCGGAGAAGTTCCAGGCGGCTTTCACCCTGCTGAACGCCCGCGTCGGCATCGGGTCGAACGATGAGCGCTGGTTCCTGGAGCTCTGGGGCCGCAACCTCACCGACGAGACCTACGCGCAGGTGGCGTTTGATGCCTTCGCGCAAGGCCGCCGCGGTCAGGCCGGCGCGGATGGTGGAGAATGGACCCAGCCGCGTAATACGGCGAGCTATGCCGCCTTCCTCGGTGCTCCGCGCACCTACGGCGTCACGCTGCGTTCGCGCTTCTAGGCGTTTGCCGTAACTCCAATACGGGAAGGGCCGGAGCCATGCTCCGGCCCTTTTTCGTGCCTTCGAGGGCGGTTTATGGCTGATACTTTCTCAACGCTCTGGTGACGGGTTTTTTACGCGGGCGTCTCACAATGAGGCCATCGTGGATGAACGCTTCCGCTTCCTGATCCCGCATCGACGCGCCGCGCCAGACGGTGCCGTGCCGGTGACAGGGCGGAACTAGTGTGTGGGGTCCGGCACTGTGCTGTTCCTGTTCAATGATGTCGTCTTCAATCTGGGTGATCCAGAACGCGCTGCCATCGAGACCGGCGCGCCGCTGACGCCAACAGAGCTGCGCGCGCTCAGCCTTGGGCGTTGTGTGAAGCTGGTGCGCGAAGCGGTCTGGGCCGATCCCGATATCGCCCGCAATGCACCACACAAGGCGCGCTTCCTGGCCGCGCTCATCGGCTGGAAGAGCGATGATGCCAATGCCATGCTCGCCCTGCGCCCCGACCGGGCAAAGGGGCCGGAACAGGTGCAGCTGCGTGTGGCCTCAGTCGGTCTCGCCGTGATGATACAGCTTAAGGGTCTCCAGGATCACAACATGATGAGCGCACGCGCGGCCAATGACGCGGTGTGGCTGCACGCGCCCCAGCGCTTGCGCGCATGAGACGCGATTGCTAGGTCCGGGCGCGAAACTGTTTCGTTAGCCAGGACCGGCCATGATCTCCCCCTCAAGCGCGCTGCCCGAATGGGCGCGCCGTCGTACCTTTGCCATCATCTCCCATCCCGACGCCGGTAAGACCACGCTGACGGAGAATATCCTGCTTTCGGCTGGCGCGATCCGGCTCGCCGGACAGGTCAAGGCGCGTGGAGAGAACCGGCGCACCCAGTCCGACTGGATGAAGATCGAGCGCGAGCGCGGGATTTCGGTCTCCGCCTCGGTGATGACGTATGAATATGGCGGGTTGATCTTCAACCTGCTCGATACGCCGGGCCACGAGGACTTCTCCGAGGACACCTATCGCACGCTTACCGCAGCCGACAGCGCGATCATGGTGCTGGACGCCGCCAAGGGCGTAGAACCGCGCACGCTGAAGCTCGTTGAAGTGTGCCGTCTGCGCGATATTCCCATCCTCACCTTCATCAACAAGATGGACCGCGAGGCGATGGACCCGTCCGAGCTGCTGGACGACATCCAGGACAAGCTGGCGCTGGATGTCTCGCCCATGCAATGGCCGTGCGGTTCGGGCAACCGGTTCAAGGGCGTGGCCGACCTGGAACGCGACGAGTTTGTCATCTACCGCCGCCCGTCAGCCGATGATGATGAGCCGGCGCAGAGCCGCCGTGTCTCGCTCTCAGGCAACGAGATTGCCTCGGTGCTGGACGCAGAGGAACTGGCCGAGCTGCGCGAGGGCGCGGAGCTGGCGCGTGAGGTCTGTCCCGCCTTCAATCCGCAGAGCTATCGCGAAGGGCATATGACGCCGGTCTATTTCGGCTCGGCCCTGCGCCAGTTCGGTGTGTTCGAGCTTCTTGAGGCTCTCAAGCAGGTTGCGCCCGGACCGGAGGCCCAGCCCGCCACGGGCGGTGCCACGCCGGAGCTGACGCCCGACGGCAAGGAGGTCGCCGGCTTCATCTTCAAGGTACAGGCCAATATGGATCCGAACCATCGCGACCGGGTGGCCTTCATGCGACTGTGTTCGGGCACGTTCAAACGTGGCATGAAACTGAAGACCGATAGCGGCAAGCTGCTCACCGTCTCCAGCCCGATCATGTTCTTCGCTCAGGACCGGGAACTGGCGGAGGAAGCCTATGCCGGTGACGTGATCGGCGTACCGAACCATGGCGTCCTGCGCGTCGGCGATACGCTCTCGGAAAGCGGCAAATGGAGGGTGGCGGGCATTCCCAACTTCGCGCCGGAGCTGCTTCGCCGGGCACGGCTGAAGGATCCACTCAAGGCCAAGCATCTGAAGAAGGCGCTGGAAAGCCTTGCTGAGGAAGGCGTCACCCAGCTTTTCCGTCTGCAGGTAGGCGGTGACTTCGTGGTCGGCGCGGTGGGTGCGCTGCAGATCGACGTGATGGCCGAGCGCGTGGCGGCCGAATACAATCTGGAAGTCAGTTTCGAGCCCAGCCCCTATGACACCGCACGCTGGATAACCGGCGACCGGGACAAGCTGGACGCCTTCATCGACCGGCATAAGTCAGCCATAGCCGAAGATATTGATGGCGCGCTGGTCTTCATGGCCAAAAGCGCTTGGGAGGTTTCTTACACAGCGGAGAAGTTCCCTGATATCGCCTTTCACAAAGCCAAGGAGCGCCGGGCTTAATGGAAACACTCACTGATCTCTGGGCCATTGTCCTTGATGTCTGGAACACGAGTTTTCTGGGCCTCAACGTCGGTCAGGCGCTGATCGGCCTTCTGGTGGTCGCGCTGGCGTTTGCCGTGCGGGGCGCTGCTGGCTGGGCGATCACCAAATTCTTGCTTGCCCATGCGCAGAAAACCACAACGCGGATAGACGAGAAGGTGGTGCGGGCCCTGTCAGGGCCGATCCGGCTGATCCCGGTCATTATCGGTGTCTATATCGCCGTGCTGATCGTCGGGCTGGACCAGCCCGATGGCGAGGGGCCGGGCCTCAATTTGGTGCGCTCGCTGATCGTGATCGCGATCTTCTGGGCGCTGCACAACGTGGTCACGCCGATCTCCTACCTGCTCTCACCGCTACAGCGGGCGCTGGGTCCGGTGCTGGTGGACTGGCTGGCCAAGACGCTGCGCATCCTCTTCATCATTGTCGGCGCAGGGGCCGTGCTACAGCTCTGGGGTATTCCGGTGGCGCCCATCGTGGCGGGTCTTGGCCTGTTCGGCGTGGCCGTGGGTCTTGGCGCGCAGGACATGTTCAAGAATCTGATCTCGGGCCTTCTGGTGCTGACCGAAAAGCGCTTCCTGCCGGGTGAATGGATTCATGTCGACGGCGTGGTGGAAGGCACGGTGGAGCAGATCAATTTCCGCTCCACCCTCGTGCGCCGGTTCGACCGCTCGCCGGTCTATGTGCCCAACTCCTTCCTCTCCGACAGGGCAGTGACGAACTTTTCGCGCATGACCCATCGCCGTATCCTCTGGACCATTGGCGTAGAGTACAAGACGACGACCGAGCAGCTGCGCTATATCTGCGACAAGACGCTGGAATGGCTGGAAAACCATCCCGGCTTTGCCAAGCCGCCCGAAGTGGCACGTGCCATGCGGGTGGACAGTTTCGGCGCATCGTCAATCGACATGCTGCTGGTGTGTTTCACCAACACCACGGCCTGGAATGAGTGGCTGGAACTGAAAGAGGAACTCGCTTTTGCGATGAAGGAAATCGTTGAGGGTGCCGGCACGGCCTTCGCCTTCCCGTCCACGAGCGTCTACATGGATAACGGGGCGGAGGTGTTCGTGCCGCCAGAGGTTGAGAGCCACGCTCGCGCGCGCCTTGAAAGCGCAGAGCCTGAGCAGTCGGCCGACGCGCTCGCCCGCGTGGAGGAAAGCGACGATTGAGCCCGAAGGCGCGCACATCGAAACCCAACCCGGTTGCGCGCGGCCTTTCACGGCGCTCGCGCAAGGCAGGCGCCATGCCGGCAAAGAAGGGCAAGGGCTCGATTTACAAGCGCCACTCCAAACACAGGGCCGAGGAAGAGTAGGGCGGGCATGCGCCATTGCGTGCCTGCCCCCTACCGGATAGCGAGAAGCCAGCGGCGACACACAGCATGGAGAGCGGTGAATGAGTGATACCCGTACCGGCTTTCGCGGGCGTCTGGACGCTCTGGTGGAAAGCGCGCCCTTCCGGCACTTCATCACCGGGCTGATTCTTCTCAACGCCGTCATTCTCGGCCTTGAAACCTATCCGCTGCCTGAGCCGGTTCTCGGCGTGCTGATGATTGCTGACACGATCATCGTTTATCTCTTCGCGGTGGAGATATTGCTCAAGCTCTATGCCTGGCGCGGGAAATTCTTCCGCTCGGGCTGGAACTGGTTTGACCTCATCGTCGTGACCATCTCGCTGATCCCGGCGGCCGGTCCGTTTGCGGTCTTGCGCGCGCTGCGTGTCCTGCGCCTTTTCCGCCTGTTCTCGGTCGTGCCCGAAATGCGCCGCGTGGTAATGGCGCTGGGCCGCGCCATTCCGGGCATGGGCGCCATCATGATGGTGCTGGGCCTGATCTTCTATGTCGGCGCGGTGATGAGCGCGAAGCTCTTCTCCGACACGCATCCCGAATTCTTTGGCGATCTCGGCGCTGCCGCCTTTACGCTCTTTCAGGTGATGACGCTGGAAAGCTGGTCGATGGGCGTGGCGCGGCCCGTCATCTCCGAGCATCCGCTGGCGTGGATGTTCTTCGTGCCCTTCATCATCCTGACGAGCTTTGCGGTCCTGAACATGTTCATCGCCGTCATCGTGGACTCGCTGCAGGCCAAGCACTTTGATGAGGAAACCGAGCGTCAGAACAAGGCAACCGACGAGCGTGCGCTTCTGCTGGACGAGGTGCGCGCCATGAAGACGGACATGGCCGAACTGAAAGCGGTCGTGCTGGCTGCTCAGGCTCAGCCGCCGCGCAAGCGCCCGAACGCCACCGACAGTTCGGAGTAATAGGTCAGAAGCCGCTCCTCGCGTTCGGTGCGTACACGTGGCGGCGGGGCGGAGAGCGGCTCGACGGGGAGGCCTTCATGGGCGGCGGCCATGATGTCCCGCCAGATATCGGCGGGCAGCGCGCCGCCGGTGACGTTGGCCATCGGGCTGTCATCATCATTGCCGGTCCAGACGGCGGTTGTGTATTGCGCGGTGAAACCGGCAAACCAGGCATCGCGGCTGTTCTGGCTGGTACCGGTCTTGCCGGCTGCCGGGCGATTACGCGGCAGGGTGGCGCGCCGCCCCGTTCCGTCAAGAATGACACCCTGCATCATCGTTGACATGGCGCGGGCATCATTGCGGGTAATCACTTGCTGGATACGTGGCTCGTCGCGGGTGTAAAGCATATCGCCGCGCGTGGTGCGCACCTCGGTGACGAAATAGGGGTCGGTGCGCCGGCCGTCATTGGCGATGGCGAGATACGCCGCTGTCAGGTCGATGACGCGCACCTCGCTGGAGCCGAGTGAGAGCGAGGGCACCTCGTTCATC
>JBJHCI010000074.1:0-8013 GCA_050485925.1 Maricaulaceae bacterium | reverse complement strand
CAGGTGTTCGGCCTGGGCCAGACCCTGAGCGTCGAGGGGAAAACGGCGGGCGTCTCCGTCCGGCAGGCAATCACTCCGGGGGTGTGGATGCTTGCCTGCGTTACGTCTTTGGGCAGATCAATGAGAACCGGGCCGGGCCGCCCGGACGATGCCACCCGGAATGCCTCGGCGAAGATGTGCGGAATGTCGGCCGCGTCGCGCACCAGCCAGGAATGCTTCACGACGGGCAGGGTGATGCCGAATGTGTCGATCTCCTGAAAGGCGTCGGTGCCCATGAGCGGGCTCGCGACCTGACCGGTAACGGCCACCATCGGCACGCAGTCCATGAAGGCGTTGGCGAGCCCGGTCACGAGATTGGTCGCACCCGGCCCGGAGGTGGCGATGCATACGCCCGGCCGGCCCGTAACCCGCGCCCACGCATCCGCCGCCAGCGCGGCCCCTTGCTCATGGCGCACCAGAATATGGTTCAGCGATGAACCGGTCAGCGCGTCATAGACCGGCATGATCGCCCCGCCGGGATAGCCGAACACATCGGTCACGCCCGCCCGCTCCAACGCCTCCACTACCAGCTGCGCGCCGGTTTTGAAGGCGGCGTGCTGGCTGGCATCAGGGTTGGTCTGGGCGGCGGGTTGCATGAGCTTGAGGTCTTTCGTCAGTAAGGGGAGGAATCAGGGTTGGCCGGCATTGGCGCCGGGTTTCAGCCAGCCCATGCGGGCGCGCAGGCGGGCACCGGTATGCTCGATGGGCTGGTCGAGATCGGCGTTTAAAAGCGCGCCATAGCGCGGCTTGCCGGCCTGGTTTTCCAGCACCCAGTCGCGGGCGAAGCCGCCAGTGCGGATATCGCTCAACACCTCGCGCATACGCGCACGGGTTTCTTCATTGATGACGCGCGGACCGGAAACGAGATCACCATATTTGGCCGTCTCGGAGATGAACTCGTGCATTTTCGCGATCCCGCCCTCATAGAGCAGGTCGACGATCAGTTTGAGTTCATGCAGGCACTCGAAATAGGCGATCTCGGGCTGATAGCCGGCCTCCACCAGCGTCTCGTAACCGGCGACCACCAGCTCGGTGGCCCCGCCGCACAACACGGCCTGTTCGCCGAACAGATCGGTCTCGGTTTCCTCGGCAAAGCTCGTCTCGATGGCACCGCCGGCCGTGCCGCCATTGCCCGCGCAATAGGCCAGCGCCTTATCGCGCGCCTTGCCGCTGGCATCCTGCCAGACCGCAAACAGGCTCGGCACACCTGCGCCGCGCTCATATTCGCGCCGGACAAGATCGCCCGGCCCCTTGGGCGCGACCAGGATGACATCAATGTCCTTGGCCGGTTTCACCTGCCCGTAATGGATGGAGAAGCCGTGCGCGACCAGTAGTGCGTCGCCCGCCTGCATGTTGGGCGCGATATCGTTGGTGTAGACATCCGCATGGGTCATGTCCGGGGTCAGCATGGCGATGAGCCTGGCCGCTTTGGCGGCTTCAGCCGGGCTCATCACCTTGAAGCCATCGGTCGTCGCGCGCGCCTCTGCGGTGCCGTCCGCGCGTGCGCCGACAATCACCTCATGGCCGCTATCGCGCAGATTGCGCGCATGGGCGCGGCCTTGGCTGCCATAGCCGATAATGGCGATAGCACCACCCTTCAGCGCGGACGGGTTGGCGTCATTATCGGTGTAGATGCGGGCTTCCATTTTCGAGGTCTCCTTGTTTGCGCCAGGCGCGAAAAAGAAAAACCCCGCTTCCTTTCGGGAGCGGGGTTTTCTGCGTTCAGGTTTTGAAACTTCAACCGTCAGGCAGGGGCAACCGCTCCCGTATGGGTGATAATAAGTACAAGTACGAGTACGAGCGCGGAGAGGCCGGAGACCGTCATCAGACGCTCCCGGTTCTCGCGCTCCGCGCGGATGGCAATGGCCTTGGCCGCCGCTCTCATCACCTGCTCCCAAAAGCCGCTTCCAGATGGGGTAAGGCCCGCCGGAAAGGCTCCATGACGAAGCGGACGCCGTTCGCGCCCGCCTTCCCTTTCATCCTATGGGCAGGTGCAGCAAAAGTGCAAGCGGAAATTTGTCCGGATGAAGTTATTGTAATTCAGCAATATATTTCAATGAGTTGACCCTTGTCATGATGCTTCCTGCGAAGAAGAAAATCTGCAAGTGCGATTTTTTGTTTGACGCAAGCGGCATTTGAGGTGCAGCCTTGATCATCGGCGTTAGCAGCTGCAATAAGCCCCGGTCGGGGTTCAGGCAGGCGCTGGCGCAAACCTTTTGGAACGGCTCATGTGCAAGCGCTTTGACATTGCTGGCACCTACACGCCCGGCGGCTCTGCTGCCGGCCTGCCGTCCGTATCGGGTACGACCTCCACCACCATTACCACCACCGGTAGCCCCGGGGGCGGAATGGATTTGGGCTGACGAGGCAGGCAAACCTCACTGATCAACCCGGACCGACCCGCTCCCCACCCGGCGAGCGGGTTTTTTCTTGTTCACTTTTCACCGCACTTCGATCCACCGGCACCCAAGGACAGACACGATGAAACCCGATCAATCCCAGCCCCGGCCACTATCACAGGCCCAGCCGCCCGTTTGCGTACTGAAATTCGGCAGCTCGGTGCTGGGCAGCGATACCGATTATCAGGCTGCCGCGCAGGAGGTTTTCCGGCATGTCCGGCGCGGGGAGAAGGTGATCGCGGTCGTTTCTGCCCTTGCCGGCGAGACCGATGCCCTTCTGGCGCAGGGTGAACGGGTGGGCGGTAATGGTGCCGAGCCAAACCCGTCCTTCCTTGCCCGGCTGGCGCGGGTCGGTGAGCTGCAGTCCGCGGCGCTGATGGGTCTGGCGCTGGCGCGTGTGGGGCTGCGCACGCGGGTGATGGACCCGGACGAGATGGGGCTGATGGCCGAGGGTGAGCCGCTGGATTCCAATCTTGTCAGTGTGGATCGCGATGCGCTGCACTCCGCGCTCAGCCTGAATGAGGTGCTGGTGGTGCCGGGCTTTACCGCGCGGCATTCGAAGCATGGCGTTGTCACGCTCGGCCGGGGCGGGACGGATCTGACGGCGGTGTTCTTTGCCGCAGAGGCCGGGGCCGCGCGGGTGCGGCTTATCAAGGATGTGGACGGGGTCTATGCCGAGGATCCGGCGCAGAATCCGGATGCGGAGCGCTATGCCGAGCTGGACTATGAAAAGGCGGCTGAGGCCAGCAAGGGGCTGATCCAGCCCAAGGCCATCTGGGTCGCCCGCGATGCCGGCGTGGTAATCGAGATCGCCGCCATGGGCGCAGCGGAGGCGACGCGCATCTGCTCGGCACCTGCGCGCAAGGCACCGGCCCGGCCCCAGCGTCCGCTGCGTGTGGCGCTCCTGGGCTGTGGCGCGGTCGGGGCAGGGGTGCTTTCCCACCTCAAATCCCGCCCGGAGCTGTTCGAGCTCAATCCGGTGCTGGTACGCCGCCCGGAAGCTCGCGAAGGCGAGGCCGGGGTGATGTTCACCGCTGATCTGGAGCGCGCGCTGGCCCACCGGCCTGATCTGGTGATCGAGGCGCTCGGCGGTGCTGACTATCCCGCCACCATCATGGAGGGCGTACTGGCGAGTGGCGCAAGCGTGGTGACCGCCAACAAGGCCGCGCTCGCGCGGCATTATGATGCGCTTCATGCTGCGGCGCGTCAGGGCGGTGCCCGGCTTGCCTATTCGGCTTCGGTGGGTGGCGGCACGCCCGTGCTGGAAGCGCTGGAGCGGCTGGTACGCGCGGGCGGTGTGGGCCGGATCGAAGGCGTGATGAACGGTACCGCCAACTTCCTGCTCGACCGGCTGGCCGAAGGCGCGGATTTCGAGGCAGCGGTAAAGCGCGCGCAGGAGCTGGGCTTCGCCGAAGCTGATCCGGTCGCCGATGTCGACGGGCATGATGCGGCTGACAAGCTGTCCCTGCTCGTCCGCGAGGCCTTTGCCATAACGCTTGATCCCGCGGACATCGCCAAGGATTCCCTTCGCGATGTGAGTGCGGACAAGGTGCAGAGCGCCCGCAAGGAGGGGCTGGCTTACAAGCAGATCGGTCTGTGCGAGCTTCTCCCCGACGGATCGCTCAAGGCCGAAATTCGGGTGCGTCCGGTGCCGCTGAACCATCCGCTGGCCGGTGCGCGCAATGAGGAGAACCGCTTCGTCATCACCGGCAGCGATCACGCCGTGCACGCCATATTCGGCAAGGGCGCGGGGCGCTGGCCGACCGCTGCAGCGGTGTTCGCCGATGTGATGGACATTCAGCGCAGACTGTCAGAGCCTGAGGCCCAGTCAAAGGCCCGCAAGGGCGAGCCGGACCGCCCCCTCCGGCTGCGGGCCTGATCCATGGCGGGCAGGGAAAGGATTGGCGCGATGAAGACCATCGCCACCGCTAGCGCACCGGCCAGTATTGGCAATGTCGGTCCTGGTTTCGATATTCTGGGGCAGGCCTTCGATGCCCTGAAGGACACGGTGACGGCTCACCGGGAGGATGCGCCGGGCGTGCGGCTGGGCAAGGTGACGGGCTGTGTGCCGTCCCTTCCTGACGAGCCGCACCGCAATACGGCGCTCGCCGCCGCTCTAGCGCTGCTGAACGCCCAGAAGGCGCGCTTCGGGGTGCGCCTGGATGTGGACAAGGGTGTGCCGGTGAGCGCGGGCATGGGCGGGTCTGCGGCCTCGGCTGTTGCCGCCGTGGTGGCCGTCAACGCACTGCTGGACAAGCCGCTGGCGCATGCCGCCCTGCTGCCTTTCGCGCTGGAGGGCGAGCGGGTGTCTTCCGATCCGCCCCCCTGGGACAATGTCATGGCGAGCCTTCTGGGCGGGCTGGTGATCGCCGCGCGCCTTGATGCGGCCCATGTGCGCCAGATACCCGCGCCTGAAGGGCTGGTATCGGTGGTGGTCCATCCCGATGCGCAGATCGAGACGCGGGCCGCGCGCGGCATTTTGCGTCCGACCATCGCGATGGAAACCGTGGTGGAGCACTCACGCCGCCTCGCCGCCTTCGTGGCGGGCTGCGCGGCCAATGACCATACCCTTATCCGCGACGGTCTGGACGATGTACTGGTTGAGCCGCAGCGCCGCTTCCTTCTGCCGGCTCTGCCCGCGGTGAAGGCCGCGGCGCTGAACGCTGGCGCGCTGGGCTGCTCTTTCTCAGGGTCCGGTCCATCCATATTTGCCTGGGCGGCGGATGCCGACGGCGCGCGGGTGGAAAAGGCGATGACCGGCGCGTTCAAGGCCGAGGGGCTGGACTCGCGCAGCTATCGCGCCGCGATCCGCTCTCAAGGTGCCCGGCTCGACCCGGCCATGGAGGCGGTGGCGTGAAATTCATCTCCACCCGCGCCAAACAGGCCGTGTCCCTGAGCGAGGCCATCAGGCGCGGTGCCGCGCCCGATGGCGGGCTCTACGTGCCCGAACGCCTGCCGCGCTTTGAAGACGGCGAGCTGATGGCGGGGCTCTCCCTGCCGAAGCTCGCCGAGCGTCTGCTGGCACCCTTCTTCCGCGGCGATCCGCTGGAGGCTTCGCTGGCGGATATCTGTGCCAGCGCTTTTGATTTCCCCGTGCCGCTGGTGATGCCCGATCCGGCCCGTCCGGGTCTGCGGGCGCTGGAGCTGTTCCACGGCCCGACCGGGGCGTTCAAGGATTTCGGCGCGCGCTTCTTGATGTCCATGCTGGACGCGATGGCACAGCCTGGCGAGCGGTTCACCGTGCTGGTGGCTACCTCCGGCGATACCGGCGGGGCGGCCGGATGCGCTGCCGAGGGCCGGGAGAATGTCCAGCTGGCCATCCTATATCCGCAGGGGCGGGTATCGGCCTTCCAGGAACATCAGCTAACCTGCTGGGACCGGCCGGTGACAGCGTTCAGCGTCAAGGGTGATTTCGATGCCTGTCAGGGGTTGGTGAAAGCGGCCTTTGCCGACCGGGCGCTGGTCGAGCGCTGCAACCTCACCTCGGCCAATTCCATCAATATCGCACGCCTTCTGCCGCAAATGGTCTATCTTGCCGGTGCAGCGCTGGAGGTGAACCGGGCCAGCGGCACGTCGCCGGGCTTCATCATCCCGTCGGGTAATCTGGGGCATGCGCTTGCCGCGCTCTATGCCCGGGGGATGGGCGCACCGATAGGGCCGGTCGTGGTAGCCACCAACGCCAATGACACGCTCTCGCGCTGGGCGGCCACCGGCCTGTTCCAGCCGCGACCCTCCGTGGCGACCATTGCGAATGCCATGGATGTGGGTGCGCCCAACAATTTTGAGCGTCTGGCGGCCTTGGAGCCCGGGCAGCGCGCCGTGTCGGTGGAGCAGGTTCTCGACGATGCGGTCAGGGACCGCATCCGGCAGGACTTCCAGCGCTCGGGCTATGTCTGGTGTCCGCATTCGGCGATCGGCGCGGAAAGCTGGAACCGTCTACCGGAAGCCGCGCGCGAGCAGCGTGTCTGGATCAGTGCCGCGACCGCTCACCCCTATAAATTCGCCGACATTGTCGAGCCCCTGACAGGGCAGGCGGTGGAGCCGAGCCCGGCTCTGGCGGCGGTGCTTGAACGGCCTACGTCCAGCCAGCTTATCGAGGCCGCTCCCGCAGCGTTGTCGCGCGCTTTGTCCAACGTGTTTCAGCCGGCGCGGGCCGGTGAGGGAGTTCCCGCATGAGCCAGACAAAATCGCCGTCGCGCACGCTTCTGGAAGGGCCTGCGCGCGCACCGGCGCGCGCCATGCTGCGCGCGGCAGGCTATGATGATGAGGCGATGGCCAGGCCCATGATCGCCATCGTCAACACCTGGTCCAGCGTCACGCCGTGCAACATGCATCTGGCAGACCTTGCCGTGCATGCGCGCGAGGGCGTTCTGGCCGCTGGCGGCACGCCGGTCGACTTCAACACCATCGTGGTCACGGACGGCATCTCGATGGGCACTGAAGGCATGCGCGCGAGCCTGATGAGTCGGGAGTGCGTGGCCGATTCCGCCGAGCTTGCGGTGCGCGGCCATTGCCTTGATGCGGTGCTGTTCCTCGTCGGCTGCGACAAGACGATTCCCGCCGCCGCCATGGCCGCGGCTCGCCTGGATCTGCCGAGCGTCGTGCTCTATGGCGGCTCGATCATGCCCGGACGGCTCGGCGAAAAGAACATCACCATCCAGGACGTGTTCGAAGCCGTTGGCGCATGCGCGGCAGGCCGGATCAGCGAGGAGGAGCTTGGTGAGGTGGAAAGGGCCGCCTGTCCGGGTGCCGGTGCGTGCGGGGGGCAGTTCACCGCCAACACCATGGCGCTGGCGCTGACCTTTCTCGGCCTCTCGCCCATGGGGCTGAACGATATTCCGGCCACAGACGATAGAAAGCCCGATGCGGCCCGCCGGGCGGGCGAACTCGTGGTGGAAGCCTTCCGCGAAGGCCGCAATGCGCGCCAGCTCATTACGCCCTTGAGCCTGAAGAACGCCGCTGCAGCGGTCAGCGCCACCGCAGGCTCAACCAATGCCGTGCTGCATCTGGTGGCCATCGCGCGTGAGGCCGGTATCGGGCCTGAAGGCTTCGGGATTGATGATTTCGACCGCATATCGCGCTCCACGCCGGTGATTGCCGATCTGAAGCCGGGCGGTCGCTATATGGCCCCTGACATGGCGGCGGCGGGCGGTTCAGCGCTGCTGGGGCGCAGACTGAAGGAAGCCGGGCTGATCAAGGATGCGCCCACCGTGACCGGGGACACGCTCCACGCCCTTGTGGCCGGTGCGGACGAGATGCCCGGACAGGACGTGATCCGTACGGCTGGCAGTCCGCTCAAGGCCCGCGGCGGGTTCGGCATTCTCTACGGCGATCTGGCACCGGAGGGATGCGTCGCCAAGCTCGCCGGCCATGACCGGCTGCTGTTTAGCGGACCGGCGCGCGTGTTTGACGGTGAAGACGCCTGTTTTGCTGCGGTGCAGTCAGGACAGATCAATAAGGGCGATGTGGTGGTGATCCGCCATGAGGGTCCGGCAGGCGGGCCGGGAATGCGCGAGATGCTGGCCGTCACCGCCGCCATTCAGGGGGCGGGGCTGGGCAATGATGTGGCGCTGGT
>JBJHCI010000073.1:0-8106 GCA_050485925.1 Maricaulaceae bacterium | reverse complement strand
AGACGAAGGTCTGGTCCCGAAGCCGGGTAATTGCGGTCTCAGGAATGGCCGGACGGGTACGGGGGTCGCGTCTCACCTCAACCGCCATCAGAAGACCTGGGCGCAACCGTCCGTCTTCATTATTGATTTCAGCGCGGACGACAACGGCCCGCGTGGCCGGGTCGATACGACTATCGATCTGGGTAATCTCCCCGGCAAACTCAAAGTCTGGAAAAGCCGACGTCCGCGCCGCAATCTCCATACCCGGCGTCACCGCAGCGAGAAAGCGTTCCGGCAGCGTGAAGTCGAGCTTGATGATCGACACATCATCAAGCTGGGCAATGACATCACCAGGGCGAACAAGCTGGCCGAGGCTTACCGGGCGCAGCCCCACAACCCCGTCAAACGGTGCGCGGATGATGCGGTCATCCACACGCGCCTCCAGCGCAAGAACCCGCGCGCGGGCCCGTTCGGCATTGGCCTGTATCTCCTCAAGGCGGGATCGAGGAGCCACCCCGCGCTCGGTCAGATCGCGAATGCGAACCAGCTCCTGCTCTGCTTCGCGCAAGGACGCGCGCGCCTCGGAAAGACCCGCCACCTCCTCCGCATCGCGCAGTTCCACAAGAATGTCGCCGGCGGACACGCGCTGACCGGAATCGAAGCGGATACGCGAGATCGTGTCGGTCACCTTGGCTGTCACCAGCACTGACTCATTGGCATTGGCGGTGCCGATCGCTTCCACGATGTCAGCAAAGCTGCGCTCGCTCACCGAGTAGACCGCTACAGGCGTCGCCATGCCCTGCATCTGCGCGCCCCCGGCGGAATTGCTACCCACAGCGCGCAAGAGCACTGCGGCGGCCATGCCGGCGAAAATCACGGCGACAATGATGAGAAAAATTGCGCGGCGCATAATGCCCTGTCCGTATCTGCTACCCTGCGATATGCGTCCGTGAGCGTTGAAAGCAAAATGACAACGCTGTGAGCTTACACTCATTACGCGCTGAATCCGTTAGTGGATTGCTTAAAATCGGCGCCACACCGTCACAAGCGCAGCGCGCTCGTCAGCCACATTGCGCCGTGACACCGTACCCAGCGCGGATACCGACACTGAAAAGCCCGCCGGCACATCGTAAATCAGGCTGAGCTGTGCGCGATGGCCCGCATAACCGACCCGGCCGGTACTAGCAGCAGAGCGCTGCGAATAGGTCTGCGCCATTATCCGCCAGCGATCGGTCAACGCCGTGCCCGCCGTGGCATCCACGCGCCATTCATGGCCCTCCCCGCCTGATTTCTGCCGACGAGCCACCTGCAGGTCGACAAAGCTGTCACGCCCGATCGACCGTCCGGCAAGCAGCCTCAGCTCAATGTCGCCGCCGCCGAGGCCAAAGCGCGTATT
Source organism: Maricaulaceae bacterium (assembly GCA_050485925.1). Lineage (GTDB taxonomy): Bacteria > Pseudomonadota > Alphaproteobacteria > Caulobacterales > Maricaulaceae > Glycocaulis. Next base: position 6,731 of record JBJHCI010000073.1, on the reverse strand, counting down.
CGTGCGGTTCTCGCCACCGGACTGGAAGGTGCGCAGCCCTTGAGCGGATAACACCCACGGTCCGTGTGATGCCAGGCGGACGCGCACGCCAGCCTGCGTGCCGCCCACTGCCCAAAGCGCGTTGGTAAACACCTCATCATCGCCCGATACCCGGATGTCCTCCAGCGACTGCAGGGCGAGACGGCCGACGAGTGTAACGCGGCTGGTGAGCCCGTATTCGCTGTAGAAGCTGTATTCCAGCTTGCGCATGTTCGACCCGCCCGGAGCACGCAACCAGTGCGAGGAAATGCTGGTCAACAGCAGGCCTTCGCGCTTGTGCTGGGTCCACGCGCCGGCATGGGCAGGCGGGAGCGTAAACGGATAGGTCGCGACAACAGCGCACAGCGCGAACGCGCGAGCCAATGTCCGGCCCGAGCGCATGCACATAGCGCTGCACCGCCTTCTTACTGATCGTAACCCGGACTCTGGCGGTCAACCCGGCCACGAATGGCGGCCCAGCCGATTTCCTTGAAGAACTCGTTGGTGAAGGCCTGCTCGCCCTGAGCGTACACACGATCCTGCATGTCCTTGCCCCATTCGACGAGCTCTGCGCCCGAGCCCTGCGCCATTGTCTGCATCTTGCAGGCGCGTTCGAGCATGTACATGCGCACATACGCGCTGAACGGGTGATCTCCGCAGGTCAGCGTGCCGTGATTGTTGAGGATCATCAGGTTCTTGTCGCCAAGGTCGGCTACCAGACGCTCTTTTTCGTCCTCTTCCAGGGCGATGCCCTCATAACCGTGATAGGCGATGTCCTTCATTACGGTCATGGCGCTCTGCGAGATCGGCAGAAGGCCACGCTTCTGGGCGGACACGGCCACGCCCTGATCGGTATGCAGGTGCATCGCCACCTTCACGTCCGGGCGCGCGTGATGGATGGCAGAGTGAATGGTGAAGCCGGCCGGATTAATGCCGTACTGGCTGGGCGGCAGCACATTGCCCTCAATATCCACCTTCACGAGATTGGAGGCGGTCACGTCCTCAAACAGCAGGCCAAACGGGTTGAGCAGGAAATGCTCCTCCGGTCCCGGCACACGCATGGAGATGTGGGTGAAGAACAGATCGTCCCAGCCATGCATGAAGATCAGACGGTATAGCGCGGCGAGATCGCAGCGCGCTTTCCACTCCTCCGCCGAAACCTGATCCTTCACCGAAATATTGGCCTGATCGTCCATGGTGGCACCTCCCACATCGTGAAGCCCGTTCAATGCGGACTTTCCACTGAGCATTGTATCAAGGATCGCGCCACAGCGCCTCCGCGTCAAATCAACTCGGAAATTCTAACGCTCCATGGCGCCCTTGCCCGCGAGGATTTTCGGACGGAATTTCTCGATACGGGCAAAACGGGTCGCAGCCGCCTTGGCCGAACCGATATTGATCACATAGCTCTTCTGCCGCCCCGGCGTCAGCCGGTGGAACGCCTCGGCAAGTTCAAGGTCGTGGTCCAGAGCCTCGGCCAGCTCGTCCGGCAGTTCGAGAGTCTGGTCTTCCCTGGCGGGTTTGACCCCGGCCTCAGCATAGCCCATCGCTTCGGCCAGATAGGACCGAACGATCGGCTGCATCCGTTCTACCTGCGCATGATCGCGGAAGCGGATCATGTCTTTATGCCGGGTGTTCGGACCTTGCCGCTCCAGGACGCCTTCAGGATCCTTCATCAGGGCGGCGTTGAAGAAACTTAGCCGGAAATCACCGCGGAGCGCACCGATGATCACGATATTGCGGTCCGCATGCATATAGCACGGATGACCCCATTTCGCCGTTTCGGTCAGGCCTGCCTCAAGGCAGATGCGCCGCAAATGCGACAACCCGTCTGCCCACACGCGCGTCGAGCAGTCTACGCTGTCAAACCGCTCACAGCGGCCGCAGCCTTTGGCAAAATAGTCGTCAGGCCGGGTAATCATTGTAGCGTTCGGCAAATCAGACATCCCTTGCCAGTCGCAGCCCCGTCATCTGCCATTGCGCATGGGGCGGGAAGAAATTGCGGTAGCTCGCCCGCACATGGCCAGGCGGGGTGAGCGCGGAGCCCCCTTTCAGTACGAACTGGCCGCACATGAATTTGCCATTGTACTCGCCGATCGCGCCCTTGCCGGCGCGATAGCCTGGATAGGCGGCATAAGCGGAGCGGGTCCATTCCCACACCCCGCCGAAGAAGCCGTCTCCGTCTCCCGGCACGGGATGGAGAAAGCCGTATGCGTCCGCCCAGCGCCCACCGGCGGGGTCGGCACCTCTGGCAGTGGCCTCCCATTCGCGTTCCTCTGGCAGACGGTATCCGGTCCATTCCGCAAACGCGCTGGCTTCGAAGTAGTCGAGATGGCTCACGGGGGCATCAGGATCAATTTCGCGCTCTCCATGCAGGGTGAACTCACGCCACTCCCCCGGCCCCCCGCGCCAGTAGAACGGATGTTCGCGTCGCTCGGCCCCGATGCGCGCCCAGCCATCTGACAGCCAGAGTGATGCGGTGCTATAGCCGCCATCAAGAATGAAGGCGGCATATTCCCGGTTGGTTACAGGCTGGGACGCGATGGCAAACGGTTCCAGCCAGGCCTTGTGGCGCGGGCCCTCATTGTCAAAGGCAAAGCCATCGGCGGCGCAACCGAAGTGTTCAAGCCCGCCTTCAAAGGCGATCCATTTTCCGGCGGGCACCGGTCCGCGCGCGGGTGGCCCGGCCTCGCTGTAGCGCTCACCAAAAGGATTCACGCTGAGCACGTGCTTGATGTCGGTCAGGATTAGCTCCTGATGCTGCTCTTCATGGGCAGTTCCGATCTCCAGCAGCCCACCCAGCCCCGCCAGGAGGGTCGCATCAGCAGGGCCAAGCAGCGCCTCCACGGCCGTATCCACGTGAGCCCTATAGTCCAGTATATGGTTCAGCCCCGGACGGCTGATCTCACCGCGCCGGGCACGTGGCTGACGGCTGCCCACCGCCTCGTAATAGGAATTGAACAGGAAGTTGAAGCGCGGATCGAACTCGCGATAGCCGGTCAGGTGAGGCAGAAGCACAAACCGCTCCCAGAACCAGCTCGTATGAGCCAGATGCCATTTGGAGGGGGAGACATCCTCCATGGTCTGCACGCCCATATCTTCCGCCGAAAGATGCTTGGTCAGCGCGACCGAACGGGCCCGGACAGCCTGATAGCGTCGCAACATGTCCGGCTTTGAGGTGGAGGCTTCGCTGCCCGTCCATACGGTTTCGCTGACCATTGTGACCCCGCCTGCTGCGTTGCCAGACTAGCTTTGCACGCCCGGTCCTGCCCCGTGAAGAGGCGAATACGTTCGAACAATGCCTCTTGCGCCCTCATGCGGGCACCGGTTGAATGCATCATCCTTCGCCACTCGCCGGATTCTCCCTATGCGCCTTGCCTTTCACGCCGCCGACCGGCCAGACGCTCTTGCCGCGCGTGAAGCGTTGGCAAGGCGCTATGGCGAACACCCGCTGCTGGAGGCAGACTGCGTGGTGGCACTGGGCGGGGATGGTTGCATGCTGGACGCGCTGCACGCCGTGCTCGGCCATGACATACCCGTTTACGGGATGAATTACGGTTCGGTCGGCTTCCTGATGAATGATCCCGGCGAAAACGATCTGCCGGAGCGCCTGGAACAGGCCGAGCAAGCCATCATCCATCCCTTGCAGGCTTCGGGCATGACGGCCGGCGGAGAAGGCTTCGAAGCGCTGGCGATCAACGAGGTCTCTCTGTTGCGTCAGACCCGTCAGACAGCCAAGATCCGCATACTGATTGACGGTGTGGAGCGGATGGGCGAGTTGGCCGCCGATGGCGTGCTGGTCTCCACACCCGCCGGTTCGACTGCCTATAATTTCTCCGCTCACGGCCCGATCCTGCCGATTGATTCACGATTGCTGGCACTGACCCCGATCAGTGCGTTCAGGCCGAGGCGATGGCGCGGTGCCTTGCTCAGCCACGCCTCCACGGTCCGGTTCGAGGTGATCGAACCTCTCCATCGCCCGGTCGCGGCCGTGGCAGATAATCGCGAATTCCGTGACGTCCATGCCGTGGAGATTTCAGAAGCAGCCCATCTGACCTTGACCATGCTGTTCGATGCAGGGCGGGCGCTGGACGAACGCATCATCCACGAACAGTTCTCCGCTTAGTCTCGTATTAAGCAAGTTCGCCTAACGTTTCGCGCGTGACTTAATGGCTTGCGACGAAGGTGGCGTATTGGTTCCCGAACTGCCAGCAGATCGCGCCCTTGCAAAGGTGCGCTTTCTCATTGTCGACGACAATGCGGCGATGCGCGGTTTGGTGCGCGCCGTGCTGAGCGCATTCGGTTCGGAGAACGTGTTCGAAGCTGCCGATGCCAAACGCGCCCTGAGCATTCTGTCGGTAGAACAGATCGACATCATCATCACGGACTGGAAGATGACCCCGGTCGATGGACTGTCGATGGTGCGCTATCTGCGTGACCCGGAAAAAAGCGCCAATCCTTTCATCCCGGTCATCATGCTGACCGCTTATGCTGAACCGTCGCGCGTGCGCGAGGCCCGCGATGCCGGCGTGACCGAATTTCTGGTGAAGCCCTTCTCCGCTGAACAGCTTTTCAAGCGGATACTGGTCATCATCAACCGCCCGCGCCCGTTTGTGCGCACCAAGGCATTTTTCGGCCCCGACCGGCGGCGGCTGACCCATGAATATGAAGGCCCGGAACGGCGCGAAGACGCAGCGCTTTAAACAAAGGACTGAGAGACTGGCCATGACCCAGCGCGAAAAACCGATTGAGATCATCAATCCGCCGAACATGCTCAAAGTGAAGGTGGGCGGACGGATTGCACAAGCCGATCCGGCGGCGATCGCCCGCGCCGAAGCGGCGCTGGAAGAGATGAAACACGAATTCGCCAACTGGCTGGCTGAAGAGGTGGACAAGCTCGAAGCCGCCCTTGTCCGCGTGTACAAGGAGGGACTTGAAGGTGATGCCGGGGATGCGTTGTTTACGGTTGCGCACGATCTGCGCGGACTGGGCACCACCTATGACTATCCGCTGGTCACCCGCATGGCGGCATCCCTGTCGCGGCTGGTGGAAACGCCCGAGAAGCGTGCGCAGGTCCCCGTCCAGCTCGCCGAAGCCCATGTCGGTGCCATCCGGGCAGCCCTCCGTCAGCATATCCGCACCGATGACCACGCCATTGGGCGCTCGCTAGCCGAAGAGCTGGAAACCCGTGTGATCGCGCTTGTGGGAGCGCCGGCCTGAACCACGACGCCTGCGTGACCGGCATCAGGCTGGCTATTCGCGCCTAGCTTGCCTGACGATGCCCGCGTTCGAAGCCGTAGGCGTCCAGTTCGGCATCCAGCCGGTCCAGGCAGTACTCCAGATCGGATTCCGGTGCGCCCTGAAACTGGGTGAAGATGCGCTGAGTCAGCGCCGCGCGAAAGCGCACCATGTCTTCCGGCCCCTTATCGCCCAGCTCCAGTGAATGATAGGCGCTCACCGCCGCGCGCACGGCCGGCAGGATACGCCGCGGCAGGCCTGAGCGTTCGAATACAGCATCCAGCCCCAACGGTCCGGCATCGTGAATGAGCAGCCAGGCCTTGCCGTGCGGAATTCCCGCCAGATCTGCCATGCAGTGCTCGAAAAAGCGCATATGGCCACGGAATAGCGCCCGCAGGATCAGCGACGGCGTGAGCCGGCCATTCATCTGCAATTGCTGCACGAAACGACGTGGATCGGGTGCCAACCCGGCCTGATCGACCAGGTCAACCGTGGCCCGTTCTCGGCTGGCCTCCGCCAGCTCCACGGCGAGCTGAGCCGGCAGGGCATGACGGCTGATCAGTCGTTCCAGCGCTTCTTCGGAAATCAGGTTGATCAGCTTCTCGGTGACTTCAAGCGGCAGGCTGGCGCGTTCGACAAATCCTTCCAGCATGGCAGGGTGTCCACGGTAGCGCTCAAAACTGAGCGCATAGCTGCCAGCGTCAAAATGCGCACCGTCATTGGCGATCACCCGCTGCACCGCGGGATCGCCCGCGCGCATGATGATTTCGCGCACGGCCTTGCCGGGCACCTCTGCCCGCCCAGCCACGGCCGTCTGGCGCACCACCGTGCCGGAGCGCACAATGTCCACCAGATCATCTTCGGTCAGCGAAGGAGAGCCGGCGATAACCGGCACCGCGATGGAATCGATGTCAGCCGCGAGGGTACGTGCCACATCGCGCGGCAGATTGACCGAGCGCGCCAGCGTCACCGACATGGCACGGCGGACAATTTCGGCTGCGTCAGCAGCGAGAACCCTCAGGATGGCGTTGGCCGCCTCCCGCTCATTTCCGGTAAGACCAGGCATGGATATCCGCGCGCAGATCTTGCGGGCGGCGAGAGCGCGGCCTTCATCATCGCCTGCCTCGGCAAGGCGCTGAACATCCTCGCGGGTGAGGCGCGCACGCAGGGCCTGAACACTCATTGGACGGGACTCCTGACCAACACAACTGGCCCAGCGTGCGCCTCAAATCTTAATGAGGGATTGCCGGCCATAGTTAACGGCGATTACGCCCGCGCAGCGGCATGTCCAGCGTGTTGAGAATCTCCATCACGGCAGGTGACAGAACCGCTCCGGTGGCACCGGCGCTGGCGTATCCGGATACGCCGGCACGCAGATTGTCGCGCACGCGCGCCAGCGCCGCCCCCGGCTCGTTTGTCTGGCGGGTAGCCGCAATGGCCTCTGGTGCCTGAACCGTAGGGCGCTCTCGCGTCAG
>JBJHCI010000072.1:0-8107 GCA_050485925.1 Maricaulaceae bacterium | reverse complement strand
CTTCTGCACGTGCCGCAATGCTGCGTCTATAAACGGGCAGCGCCCGTTTATAGACGCGGCTCGCGCTTGGCCTCAGGGGTAGCTTACCACTTCGTACTCGATGCCGTTCTCGTCCTGAAAGTAGAAGCGCCGGCCCGGTTCGTAATCGCCATGGGCATAAGGTTCAAACCCTTGCGCCTTCACCCGTGCCTCGGCCGCGGCCAGATCGCCTACCACTACCCCGACATGATTGAAGGGTCGGCTTTTTGGCCAGGTTTCAGCTTTCGCCGGCGGACGCGGCGGGTAGAGCGCGACATAGCTGCCGGCCCCACCCACATGCAGTCCGATCCGCCCGTCCGGCTCCAGCCCACGCCAGCGCTCATGCCAGCCGAAAACCGATTGCAGCATTGCGCTGGTGCGCTCCGGGTCGGCGACCGTGAGATTGATGTGTTCGATCACCGCTTCGCCGATAGTCGCAGGATGGCGCTGATCGGTCAGCAGCAGGTTATAAAGCCGGTTCATGATGTGCTCCGTTGTCATGAAGGATACCGGCAAGATCGGTAAAACCTTTACTATGGTTCAGGTCAAACCGTTTTTGTCATGTGAGCGCGTTTGCGGGTGTCTTGGCGCGAATCGGATTTTGATAAGGCTGCCGCCTTGTGGTGGTGTGTGATTTTTCGGCGGGCACGGCGCGGTTCCGGTAACGGGCGCGCCGCCGCGCCTGCCTGAACAAAGGCCGTGCAGATGACTGACGCTCCCGCCAGAACCAGAGACAGCGCGAAAGCCGGTAAGACGGAACCAGCCGTCTCTGCCGACAATGTCCAGGTGGGCGAACGGGCTGTGCCCAAGGCGAAACAGGACCGTGCCACCTTGCTCGCCCGCGCCGTGTTCTGGGTGTCGGGCCTGATGGCGCTGGCGGCGGCGGGATTTGCCCTGATTGCCGCGTCTTCGGCTGGCTGGCACGGTTTCATGCTGCTTTCAGGCATCGCATTTGTAGCCTTTATTCTGCTGTTTGCCCTGGCGGCGGGGGAATCTGCGGCCCGCGCGCTGCGGGCTGAGGCGCCCACCAGCCAGCGCGGCGAAGCGCTGGCTTCGGCCGCTTTGGATGCGGCCAGCGATCCGATGCTGATTACCGATCCGCGAGGGCGCTGTGTCTGGGCCAATTTGAAGTATCGCGAGCTGGCCAGGGCCATCGCACCGCTAAGCGCCGGATTAAGCCTGCCGGCACCTGACCGGCTCTGGCCGGGCAGTGCGGGCGGGGCGCTCTACCGGCTCTCCCGGGCGGCGGCACACGGGGAGCGGGCTGAAGAAGGGCTGGCAGCGCTCGGCGGTTCTGGCGGCGCGGTCTATACCGTGATCGTGGACCCTATCCCCTCTGGCGGCGCGTTATGGCGCTTTACCGGCGAGCGTTCGGGCGGGCTGGACGCCGAACCCGGTGTGCCGGACTGGGCCGAACACGCACCTGTGGGGCTGTTTCTGGCTGATGGTGAAGGCCGTGTGCTGGCAGCCAATGCGACCTTGCGCACCTGGCTGGACACCGCCGAGGGCCAGGCACTCAAGGTGAAGGACGTCCTCGCCGGAGACATGGCCAAGAGCTTCCTGCGAACGCGTGGGGAAAAGGGGATCATCCGGCTGGATGCCCGCTTGCTGGCACGAGAAGGCATGGAAAGCCCGGTCACATTGGCGGTGGAATGGGATGAGGGCCGCCCGGCCCGCGCGCGCGCGGTGGTCTATGGCCTGACCGCGGCCGGAACGCCGCCGGGCGTTGCCCAGGTGATCGCCCAGCACACGGGCGGGCGCACGGGGCGCACGTTTGATGACATGTTCGCCAATGCGCCCTTCGGAGTGGCACGGCTGGACGGTTCTGATCCCGGCGCGGCGATCGTCGAAGATTCCAACCCTGCTTTCCTGCAGCTGTCCGGCGGGGCAGCCATTCCCGGCACGCCGTTCAGCGATCTGTTTGACTGGTCGGACGGTGAGAGCGCGCAGAAGGCCTTCGCCCGTGCACTGGCCGGGCGTGCCGAGCCTGTCGCGCTGACGCTGAAATCGGGCGATGGCAGCCGCGACGTCCATCTCTTCCTCTCTCCGGCCCGGTCGGGCAAGCGTGCGGCCTATATCGTGGACATTACCGAGCTGAGGAAGCTGGAAGGCCAGTATGCCCAGGCCCAGAAACTGCAGGCCGTTGGCGCGCTGGTCAGCCGTGTGGCCCACGACTTCAATAATTTCCTGACCGCCATCAAGCTGAACACCGACGACCTGCTTGTTCGTCACCCGGTGGGGGATCCCTCCTATCCCGAGCTGCAGAACATCAACGCCGTGGTGGCCCACGCGGCCGGGCGCATCAAGCACCTGCTCGCCTTTGCCCGCAAGCAGACCCTGCGCGTGGAAACGGTGGATGTGACCGAGACGCTTTCTGATGCGGTGCATCTCCTTCGCCAGAGCGTGGAGGAGTGGATGCGCATCGAGCTTCGTCATGGCCGCGATGTACCGCTGATCCGCATCGACCGGGATGAACTGGTCAACGCGCTGATGAACCTCACCACCAATGCGCGCGATGCCATGGCCGGCAAGGGTAAGGGCACGCTCACCATCACCACCGAGGCGGCGGAAGCCGATACCGTGCGCAATGCTGGCGCACCGGATGTGGCCGATGGCAAGTGGACCGCCATCCATGTCACCGACGAAGGTACCGGCATGGATGAGGAGACGCTGGAAAAGATTTTCGAGCCCTTCTTCACCACCAAGGAGCCCGGAAAGGGCACAGGGTTGGGTCTGGCCACTGTTTACGGCATCGTTAAGCAGTCTGGCGGATTTCTTTTCGCGCGCTCGAAAGTGGGCGAGGGTACCACCTTCACGCTCTACTTCCCCGGTCACGAGCCCGATGCCGAAGAAATCGCGAAGACGGAGGCCCGCAAGGCCGAGGTGGAGGTCCCGCGCAAGCCCGCAGATCTGGCCGGACGCGGCCGCATCCTGCTGGTGGAGGATGAGGCCCCGGTGCGTACCATCACCGCCTCCACCCTCGTCAAGCGGGGCTATGAGGTGGTCGAGGCGGAAGATGGCGAGGAGGCGCTGGAAAAGCTGGAGGCCGAGCCTGGCGGGTTCGATCTCATCATCTCCGATGTCGTGATGCCAGGCCTTGACGGTCCGGGCCTTCTCAAGGCCGCGAAAGATTATCTCGGCGAGGCGCGCATCATTTTCATTTCCGGCTATGCGGAGGAGCATTTCTCCCACACGCTGTCGGCTGACCTTGATATCTCCTTCCTGCCCAAGCCCTTCAGCCTGCAGGCACTGGCCGAACGGGTGAAAGAGGAGCTGGGCCGGTAGCCGGGTGGTTATGCCCGCGGGCGATTAAGGCTGACACAAAAATGTTCTTCTTGTGTTCGCGGAACATAACTGGTACAAACTTCCTTACAGGGTCCGAATTGCCCATCCGGGCCGGGCGTGAAATAAGGGAGCAGATACATGGCCAATTCAGCAATCCGGCTCGTGAAAGACACCGACATGGACAAGTCAAAGGCTCTGGAAGCCGCGCTTACGCAGATCGACCGCCAGTTTGGCAAGGGTTCTGTGATGAAGCTCGGCGCGCGGCCCCATCAGAATGTGGAGGCGATTTCCACTGGTTCGCTCGGGCTGGACATCGCGCTAGGCGTGGGCGGCCTGCCCAAGGGCCGTGTGGTTGAAATCTACGGGCCTGAGAGCTCCGGCAAGACAACGCTCGCCCTGCATTGCATCGCCGAGGCGCAAAAGCGCGGCGGCGTGTGCGCCTTCGTTGATGCCGAGCACGCGCTGGATCCGGTCTATGCCCGCAAGCTGGGCGTGGATGTAGGCGAGCTTCTGGTCTCCCAGCCTGATACCGGCGAGCAATCGCTGGAAATCACCGACACGCTCGTGCGCTCCGGCGCGGTGGATGTGCTGGTGATCGATTCGGTTGCTGCGCTGACGCCGCGCGCGGAGCTGGAAGGCGATATGGGCGACAGCCTGCCCGGCCTGCAGGCCCGTCTGATGAGCCAGGCGCTGCGCAAGCTGACCGGCTCCATCTCCAAGTCCAACTGCCTGGTGATCTTCATCAACCAGATCCGCATGAAGATCGGGGTTATGTTCGGCAATCCCGAAACCACGACCGGTGGCAATGCGCTGAAATTCTATTCCTCCGTCCGCCTTGATATCCGCCGGGTTGGTGCGATCAAGGACCGTGACGAGGTGATCGGAAACCAGACCCGCGTGAAAGTGGTCAAGAACAAGGTCGCCCCCCCCTTCCGCGAGGTGGATTTCGACATTCTCTATGGCGAAGGCATTTCGCGCATGGGTGAGGTCATTGATCTGGGTGTGAAGGCCGGGATCATCGAAAAGTCCGGTTCATGGTATTCTCACGATTCCGAGCGCATAGGTCAGGGCCGCGAGAATGCGCGCAAATTCCTGCTCGATAATCCCGATATTGCAGAGAAAATCGAGAACCAGATCCGCGCCAATGCGGGACTGATCGCCGAGGAAATGCTGGTGGGTCCGGATGAAAATGACGATCTGGACGATGCCGCGGAGGCCGCCGGCTAACGCTGCAAAACAGTCACGAGCCGCAATTCATTGTAGCGGGCGCTTGGCTAAGCCGGGCGCCCGTTCGTATATGTGCACCAGCAAAAACATTTTCGGACAGTGAGCGGAGCCCGCCATGACCCCCTTGCGCGATATACGCGCCCAATTCCTCGGCTATTTTCAAGGCCATGGCCATGAAGTTGTGGCTTCGAGCCCGCTCGTGCCAAAGGATGATCCGACCCTGCTCTTCACCAATGCGGGCATGGTGCAGTTCAAGAATGTGTTCACCGGCGCGGAAAAGCGTAGCCAGCCGCGTGCGGTTTCCTCGCAGAAATGCGTGCGCGCGGGCGGCAAGCACAATGATCTTGATAATGTCGGCTATACCGCGCGCCATCACACCTTCTTTGAAATGCTGGGGAATTTCTCCTTCGGGGATTATTTCAAGGAAGAGGCGATCCACCATGCCTGGACGCTGGTGACGAAGAACTTCGCCCTGCCCAAGGACAAACTTCTGGTCACCGTCTATGCGGAGGACGATGACGCCGCCGCGCTGTGGAAGAAAATCGCCGGTTTGCCCGAGGAGCGCATCATTCGCATCGCGACCTCGGACAATTTCTGGATGATGGGCGATACCGGTCCGTGCGGTCCGTGCTCGGAGATATTCTTCGATCATGGCGAGCATATTCCCGGCGGGCCTCCGGGCAGTCCCGACGAGGATGGCGACCGCTTCATTGAGATATGGAACCTGGTCTTCATGCAGTTCGACCAGCGGGCGGACGGCTCACGGATCGCTCTGCCCAAGCCCTCCATCGATACCGGTATGGGGCTTGAGCGCATCGCCGCCGTGCTGCAGGGCAAGCACAATAATTACGAGATCGACCTCTTTGCCCGGCTGATAGCTGCCGGCGAAGAGGCGCTGAAAGTGACGGCGCGGGGCGAGGCGCTCGCCAGCCACCGGGTCATCGCCGACCATTTGCGCGCGACGAGTTTCCTCATCGCCGATGGCGTCACACCGTCCAATGAGGGGCGCGGCTATGTGCTGCGCCGGATCATGCGCCGCGCCATGCGCCATGCCCATATTCTCGGCGCAAGCGAGCCTGTCATCTACACGCTCGCCCCCGTGCTGGCCGAAGAGATGGGTGAGGCCTTTCCTGAACTGAACCGCGCCCTCCCGGTAATCGAGGAGACGCTGCGTGGCGAGGAAGAGCGCTTCCAGCGTACTCTGGGGCGCGGCCTCTCCTTGCTGGAAGAGGCGATTGCCGATCTCCCCGAAGGTGCGGCGCTGCCCGGCGAAACGGCCTTCAAGCTCTACGATACGTTCGGCTTCCCACTCGACCTGACGCAGGATGCGCTACGTGCCAAAGGCCTTTCAGTGGACGAGGACGGGTTCAATACCGCGATGGAGCACCAGCGCGCCGAGGCCCGCGCTCACTGGCAGGGTTCGGGCGAGGCGGCGACCGATGCGGTCTGGTTTGCGGTGCGGGATGTGACTGGCTCGACCGAGTTTCTGGGCTACACCAATCTTGCCGCCTCGAGCATGCTGAAAGCCATCATCACCGAAGGGGTGATGGCAGATGGCTTGTCCGCTGGCGGGCGGGCTGAACTCGTCTTTGCGGCTACACCTTTCTATGCCGAATCCGGCGGCCAGATCGGCGATACAGGCGAAATCCTGTTCGACAATGGCGCGCGCTTTGTGGTCGAGGACGTGAAGAAGCGGGCGGGTGATGTATTTGCTCATATCGGTCGTCTGGAATCCGGAGCGATTGCGAAGGGCGATACCGCCCGGCTGGAAGTGGATGGCGCGCGGCGCGACGAGACCCGCTCCAACCACTCCGCCACGCATTTGATGCATGCCGCGCTGAGGAATGTTCTGGGCCCGCACGTTGCCCAGAAGGGCTCCTATGTGGGCCCCGACCGGCTGCGCTTTGACTTCTCCCATGGCCGGGCCTTGAGCCCGTCCGAGATTGCGGCCATCGAGGCGGAAGTGAATGCCATCGTCCGCCAGAATGCTGAAGCGGAGACATCTGAATCCACGCCTGAAGAAGCGATCGCCAAGGGTGCGCTCGCCCTCTTCGGCGAGAAATACGGCGACAAGGTGCGCGTGCTCGCCATCGGTCGACAGCCGGGCGCGCCGGACAAGGCTTATTCAGTGGAGCTGTGCGGGGGCACCCATGTGCGCCGCACCGGCGATATCGGCCTCTTCAAGATCGTCGCTGAAAGTGCGGTTTCCGCCGGCGTCCGCCGTGTGGAGGCGCTGACTGGTGAAGCGGCGCGCGCCTATCTGGAGCAGCAGGCGGGCGTCGCCAGATCGGCCGCTGATGCGCTGAAGGTGCCGGTTTCCGAGCTGGAAAAGCGCCTTGCCACGCTGGTGGAGGAGCGTCGCCGGCTTGAAAAGGAGCTTAGCGAGGCGAAAACGAAGCTCGCCATGGGTGGAGGCGGGTCGTCCGCGCCGCAAGCGGTTGAAACGCTGGGTAATCTCAAATTCACGGCCCGCGTGGTCGAGGGAGTGGGCGGCAAGGAATTGCGCGCCCTTGTGGATGCTGCCCGCGAGGAGATGGGCTCCGGGATCGCCGCCTTTGTGGGGGTAAGCGATGGTAAAGCCGCGCTTGCGGTCGGCGTGACCGCCGATCTTGCAGGATCTGCGGCGGATGCAGTTGAGTTGGTACGCGCAGGCTCAGCCGCGCTTGGCGGCAAGGGAGGCGGCGGCCGTCCCGACTTTGCGCAGGCTGGCGGTCCAGACGGGGCGAAGGCGCAAGAGGCACTCGATGCCATTCGCGCGCTGATCAGCACCCAGATGGCAGCGCAGTGACATCAGCCGGACCGGCGGCCCCTACATCAGCCTCAATTGCTTGAAGCTGGCCACCTTGTCGCGTCCGATTGCCGATCCCATTGATCTGGTGCTGAGCCAGGTCTGGAGCTGTCTTGTTGATTTTTGCAGGAGCCGGCCCGGAGAGCGCAGGTCTGCTTCCATGTTTGGCAAGCGCGGATCCGGCAATATAGGCTGGCCAGAACCATTTTTTTAAGGACATGTCCGCACAATGGACTTCACACCAGCCATGGTGGACGGACGTCTGCCGACCCCCCTTTATCACCAAGTATATCTGATACTGCGTGACCGGATCAGGCGCGGATTGCTTGCACCTGGCGATCTCGTGCCAGGCGAGCAAGAGCTGGCGCGCCTGATGAATGTTTCGCGGATAACCGTAAAGCGCGCGCTCAATGAGCTGGCTTCGGAAGGGCTGGTGAGCCGCCATCGCGGGAGAGGAACGGTGGTGGCCGACCCCGGTTTCTCGCCGATGGTAAAGGGCTCATTTGACACACTGATCGAGTCGCTCCGCCTCATGGGACTGGAGACCCAAATCAGGCTTCTCGAACACGGCGAGACACATGCCGATGATTCAGTTGCAGATCATCTGGGACTGGAGCCAGCGCAGCCGGTTTGGCGAATTGTGCGGATTCGCATTCTGCAAGGCGAACCCTTCTCCCACATCACAACCTACCTGCCAAAAACTATCGCGAGGCAGATTCCCCCTGGGGCGCTGGACAGCCGGCCCATGCTGCTGCTTTTACAAGAGGCAGGTGTAGAGGTTTGTGAAGC
>JBJHCI010000071.1:0-8225 GCA_050485925.1 Maricaulaceae bacterium | reverse complement strand
CGCGTCACGTGCACGCCATACCAGCTCGTCGCGCCGATCGTACTGATCAGGATAATGGCCGCCCCGATCAGACCCTTGGGCAGTTTGAACTCGCGTTTTTTCTTCGGCGCGGTCGGCTGGGCGCGGCCGGTATCGCATTCCACTTCAGCCTTGAACTGGTCGACAATGCCCGCCGCGTCCAGCCCGAGGAAGGCGGCATAGGCGCGAAGATAGCCCACCGTGTAGGCCCGCGAGGGCAAGCCGCGCGGGTCCAGCGATTCGAGGGCTTCAAGATAATCGCGCTTGATACGGGTGCGCTCGGCCGCCGAGTCCAGCGTCCAGCCCAGTTTCAGCCGTGCCTGGCGCAACCGCTCGCCGGCATTGGCCGGAGGCGCGCTGGCAACCGGCGCATTGGCAAAGACTGCATCCATGGGCACGTAATGACTTTCCGAAACCAGACTAACCGGCTTTTGCATTGCGATAACAACCGCCCGAAGACGATTTCCCCTCACCACCCGCGCCGCTGATTCAAGCCCTTTGTGTGTGACTTTTTCACCGCAGCGCAAGTGGATTAAATCAAAATGCAGCACGCTTATCAACAAGTCGTGAAGATAATCCGGCGTCTTGCGCAGCTTCGATCATCCTGACGCGTAACGGTTTTTGCGCGTGCGGCGTGTCATGGGCCATTTCCCCTGCAAGCCAGGTGCCAAGCCGGGCCGTGTCACACGCCGCCAGAGCCGCCTTGACCGGGCCGACACTGGCCGCCGCCATGGATAATTTCCGGTAACCTAAAGCTGAAAGAATACAAGCCTCTAGGGGCTGGCCCGCGATCTCGCCGCAGACCGAGACCGGCTTGCCGGCACGCTCGCACGCCTCGCGGATATGACGCAGCAGACGTAAAGGCGCGGGGCTGATCACGTCATAGCGCCCGGCGATGTGCGGGTTCTGCCGGTCGGCCGCGAAAAAATATTGCATAAGATCATTCGCGCCCACCGCCGCGAAGTCACATTCCGCCAGGAAGGGGGCCGGATCGAAGGCCGCGGCCGGCGTTTCGATCATCAGGCCGGTCTCGATCGCCGCGGGCAGGTCATGACCATGCCGGCGGGCCAGATCGCGTTCGAGATGCAGAAGGTCACGCGCCGCGATGAGCTCCTCCACCGTGGTCACCATGGGGAAGAGGACTTTGAGTGTGCGCCCCGCCGCCGCCCGGACCAGGGCGCGCAGCTGGTAGCGGGTCAGCGCCGGGCGGTCGAGCCCCATGCGGAGCGCACGCCAGCCCAGCGCCGGATTCGGTTCACGCACCGCCGGGGTGTAGGCGGTCACCTTGTCGCCGCCCAGATCGAGCGTGCGGAACACGACGGGCCTGTCGCCCACCGCGTCCAGCACGGCCCGGTAAAGCTCCATCTGCGCTTCCAGGCGCGGCAGGGTGGACGAGACCATGAACTGGAACTCGGTGCGGAACAGGCCGACCCCGCTTGCCCCGGTTTCGGCCACGCGCGGCAGCTCCACCAATAGGCCCGCATTCATCTGCAGATCCATCAGGACGCCATCGCCGGTCAGCGCCGGCTCGTCACGGCTGGCCGCATAGGCGCGGCTGGCTTCGGCCAGGCCCTCCAGCCGTTCGTTATAGGCACCCAGCGCCTCCTCGCCCGGGCGGATGTGCAGCAGGCCGAACTCGCCATCAATGATCAGCGTGTCGCCATCTTCCACCCGGTCCAGCGCGCCCTCGACCTGACCGACCATGGGAATGCCCAGTGCCTTGGCCACGATGGCGGCATGGCTGGTCGCCGAGCCTTCCTCAATAGCCAGCCCTACCAGACGCGAGCGGTCCATCTCCATCAGCTCGGCCGGCCCGATGGAGCGGGCGACCAGTATGGCATTCTCGGGCAGTTCCCCGCCGGTAAAGGCCTGCCCCGGCTCGGAGAGATGGCGTAGCAGGCGGTTGGCGAGATCCTCCAGATCGTGCAGGCGTTCGCGGAAATGGGCCTCGCGCGCCTTCATCAGCCGGGCGCGGTGTTCGTTGCGCACCCGCTCCACGGCAGCCTCGGCGGTCAGACCGGAGCGCACCGCCTCGCGCAATTGCTCGATCCAGCCGCGGTCATGGGCAAACATGCGGTAGGCTTCCAGCACATCGCGTGAGGGCGTGCCGATGGGCGCACGCCCGGAATCGAGCAACTCGTCCACGCCGCGCCGCAATTCGCCGATGGCCGCGTCAAGCCGCCCGTCCTCTGCCTCCGCATCCTCCGCAATCATGCGCGTGGAAACCACATGGGGCTCGAACACCACCGCCACGCCCACGGCAATGCCCGGCGAGAGCGCCGCCCCGGAAAACCGTTCAGGACCGGTGGGGCGCAGCTCCATCTCGAGGAACGCCCCGCTCCGCAACAGCTCGCCGGAGGCCACGATCTCCGCCAGCAGCATGGCCACGGTCTGCAGCGTTTCGATCTCTTCCTCTGTGCTGGGGCGCACCGCCATGGTCTGCGCCGTCAGGACGCCGACCAGCCGCCCGCCGCGCAGCACCGGCACGCCCACAAAGCTCTTGAACGGCTCCTCGCCCGTCTCCGGCTTATAGGCAAAATTGGGGTGGGCGGGCGCATCCTCCACCGCGATCGGCCGGGCGCGGCGGGCCACCAAGCCCACAAGCCCCTCCTCCGGCCCCAGCCGCAGGGTGTGGACCGCTTCGGGATTAAGCCCGTGCGTCGCCGACAGCTCCAGCGCGCCGCTGGGCAGCGCCAGATAGATCGAGCACACATCCGAACCGGTCTCTTCGGCGATGATACCGGTCAGCCGATCCAGCCGCCCTTGCGCATCTTCCTGCACGGCCATCAGGTCGCGGATACGGCGCAGGAGGCGGCGTGGCCCGCGAAGGCCCGGCCCGTCCGGTATCGGGAAGGTGGGGTTCATGGGCTGCCCTTTGCGTGTCCGCGCGCCGTGCGTCAAGCTTCATCAAGCCGGTAGGCTGCATGAAGCGCCCTGACGGCCCGTTCCAGCGCATCCTCGTCCACCAGTGCTGAAATCTTGATCTCCGAGCTTGCCACCATCCGCACCGCAATGGCCTCGCGCGCCAGCACGCCGTAAAGCGTGCGTGCGACATCGGCCCGTCCGCGCAGACCCGTTCCCACCACCGAAACCTTGGCAAGGCCAGTCTCATCGCTGATATCGGCAAAGCCCGACAGGGCCCGCAGGGCCGCTGCAAGGTCACGTCCGTCGACGGAAAACTCCAGATTATGCCCGCCCAAGCGCGCCCGGGCCTGCACGATCATGTCCACATGCACGCCCGCCCCTGCCAGCGCGGCGAAAACAGCGGCGGGCGCCCCGGTGCTGTCTTCCAGACCCGGTACGGACAGCCGCGCCTGGGCGCGGGTATAGGCAATTCCTGATACAACGCGCCGTTCAGCCAGCGCGTCCTGCCCCACCACCTCGGTGCCCTGGCTCTGACCAGGCGGAGCAAAGCTCGACTTCACGCGCATGGCCACGCCCTTGGCCTTGGCGTATTCGACAGAGCGGGTCTGCAGCACTTTCGCGCCCATGGCCGCAAGTTCGAGCATTTCATCGTGGGAGATGCGCTGCACGCGCCGCGCCTTCGGTTCGATCCGCGGATCGGTGGTGAAGACGCCATCCACGTCGGTATAGATATCGCAGTCCGCGCCAAGCGCGGCGGCAATGGCGGCGGCGGAGAGATCGGTGCCGCCGCGGCCCAGCGTGACCAGCCGGCCGTCCGGACTGACGCCCTGAAAGCCCGCCACGACCGGGATCACGCCTTCTTCAAGGCAGGCTTCCAGAAGCGCTGGATTGATGGCGGTGATCCGCGCCGATCCGGCCACGCCTTCAGCTTCCACCGGCAATTGCCAGGCCAGGATGGAGCGGGCCTTAAACCCCTTCTCCTTCAGCGCCAGCGCCATCAGCGCGCTGGCCGCCTGTTCGCCGACGGCCAGCACCGCATCGGTCTCCACCTCGCCCAGCCCGCCGCCGAGGGCCTGCGCGCAAGAGAGATAGCGATCGGTTTCTCCCGCCATGGCCGAGACCACGACAGCGACCTGATGGCCGTTGGCCGCCTCGTGCGCGACAATTGCCGCCGAGGCCGCGATCCGCATCGGATCGGCCATCGAGGTGCCGCCAAATTTCAGAACCAGACGCGCCATGCCCCTCCTTTAGCAGGAATGAGGCAATGCGAAAGAGAGGCTCAGAGCCGAACTGCGGCAAAAAGCGGCTCGCCATGGGCGCGGCTCATCCCATATGAAGGGGCAGTTGCTGTCTTGAGGTTTTCATGGCCCACGCCGAAGCGCCCGAAACGCTTTCCAGCCCCTCCATCGATCCGCAGGAGGTGGAGAAGTTCGCCCGCATGGCCGGCGAATGGTGGGACCCGCATTCGAAATTCGCCCCGCTGCACAAGTTCAACCCGGCGCGGCTGAGCTGGATCCGCGAGCAGGCTTCGGCCCATTTCGGGCGGGAGGGACGCGAACCGCTGACAGGCCTCAGACTGCTCGATATCGGCTGCGGGGGCGGGCTGGTGGCTGAGCCGATGGCGCGCCTGGGTGCCAGTGTGACCGGTGTTGACGCTGCCGAAGCCAATATCAAGACGGCCATGGTCCACGCGGACAATGCCGGACTGAAAATAGATTACCGTCACGGCACGGCGGAACAGCTACTGGCCGCCGACGGGCCGGGCCGGTTCGACATCGTGCTCAATCTGGAAGTGGTCGAACATGTCGCCGACCCGGCGCAGTTCCTGAAAGACTGTGCGGCACTGGTGAAGCCCGGCGGTCTGATGATCGTGGGTACGATCAACCGGACGAGCCGCGCCTTCGTGACCGCCATTTTCGGGGCCGAATACGTGCTGGGCTGGTTGCCGCGCGGCACGCACCGCTTTGACAAGCTGGTCAAGCCCGACGAGGTGCGCGCCGCGCTGGATGCCGCCGGTCTTGCCTGCCGGGAGCCGGTCGGGGTGAGCTATAATCCGCTCAAAGACAGCTTCTTCATCTCGTCCGATGCCGGGGTGAACTATCTGATGGCGGCCACCCGGCGGGCATAAGCGCTTGGCCGAATCTGTGCGGGCGGCTACACCGGCCAGATGCAATCTGTCTGTGTCTATTGCGGGTCCAATCCCGGTGCCGCCCCCGATTACGCCAGGGCCGCAGCCGCGCTTGGCACCCATCTCGCGCGCGAGAGCCTGCGCCTGGTCTATGGCGGCGGGCAGGTGGGGCTGATGGGCATACTCGCCGATGCGGCGGTGGAAGCCGGCGGCGCGGTCACCGGCGTCATCCCGGACTTCCTGCATCATCGCGAGATCGCCCATCCGCGCGTTTCCGACATGCGCGTCGTCTCCTCCATGCATGAGCGCAAGCAGATCATGGCCGACGAGGCCGATGGCTTCATCGCCCTGCCCGGCGGGATCGGCACGATGGAGGAGCTGTTCGAGATCTGGACCTGGAGCCAGCTTGGCCGTCACGTAAAACCTGTCGGGCTTATCAATGTGGCCGGCTATTATGATGGCCTTCTGTCCTTTCTTGACCGGATGCAGGCCGATGGCTTCATTCAGGACCGCCACCGCGCCATGCTGATTTCCGGCTCCGATCCGGCCGATGTGCTCTCACGCATGGCCACTTATCATCATCCCGGCGTGATACCCTCGCTTGAACGCGCGCGCATGTAGGGTGTATCGGCTGCCCCATGCGATTACCTGATCAGAAACTCGACCAGATTCTCGACCGCTTCGACCAGATCGAGGCGCGCCTTGGCGCGGCCAGCGATGGCGAGGAGATCGTCAAGCTCTCGCGCGAGCATTCCGAGCTCAAAGAGGTCACCGAAAAGGCGCGAGAGCTGAAATCCGCCCGTACCGGCCTGGCCGAGGCCGAGGCCATCATCGCCGAGGGCGGTGATCGCGACATGGCCGAGCTGGCGCAGGAAGAGCGCGCGGAGCTGAAAGAGCGCATCCCTGCCATCGAGCGCGAGCTGCAGCTTCTCCTCCTGCCCAAGGACCGGGATGACGAGGCCAATATCATTCTGGAGATCCGCGCCGGCACGGGCGGGGACGAAGCCGCCCTCTTCGCCGGTGATCTTTTCAACATGTATCAGCGCCACGCCGCCAAGCAGGGCTGGAAGGTGGAGGTGATCTCCGCGAGTGAAAGCGAGGTCGGTGGATACAAGGAAATCATCGCCTCGGTGACGGGCGCGGGCGTGTTCGGCAAGCTGAAGTTTGAATCCGGTGTACACCGGGTCCAGCGTGTGCCCGAGACAGAAGCCGGCGGGCGCATCCACACCAGCGCAGCCACCGTCGCGGTGCTGCCCGCGCCGGAAGATGTCGATATCGTGATCCGCGACGAGGATATCCGCATCGATACCATGCGCGCTTCGGGCGCGGGCGGCCAGCACGTCAACAAGACCGATAGCGCCGTGCGCATGACGCACCTGCCCACCGGCATCGTGGTGATCAGCCAGGAAAAGTCCCAGCACCAGAACCGCGCCATCGCCATGCAGGTGCTGAAAACCCGGCTCTACGAGAAGGAGCGCAGCGAAAAGGACGCGGCGCGCGCCGCAGAACGCAAGGGCCAGGTCGGCTCCGGCGACCGGTCTGAACGCATCCGCACCTATAATTATCCGCAAGGGCGCGTCACCGATCACCGCATCAATCTCACCCTCTACAAGCTGCCCGAAATCGTCTCCGGCGAGGCGCTGGGCGAGGTGATCGACGCGCTGCTGGCCGAGGATCAGGCCGCCCGTCTTGCCGCCATGGATGAGGGGTAGCGGCATCTTTTAGTGATGCTCCGGGGCATCCGGGCGTCGCGCTAGTGGCGCTACGCGCCGAGATGGGAACCCGCCCCCGTCAGGGGGAGGAAAGAGTGCCACCTCCGGCGTTTCACCGGCGCAAGCCGGTGCCCAGTCTTTTTCTGGGTCCCGGCTTGCGCCAGGAAAACGAAAAAGAGAAAACGGTCCATGCCTCGCACACTCCTCAATGCCGCAACCGCCCGGCTCGAAGCTGCGGGTATCGAAGACGCGCGCGAGGACGCGCGAGCTTTGCTGCGTCACGCGCTGGGGCTGGATGCGGCAGGGCTGATCGCGCGCGGGCAGGCACCGTTGAGCGAAGAGGAAGCGGGCCGCTTCGAGGCGTTCATCGCCCGGCGCGCGGCGCGCGAGCCGCTATCCCAGATCATCGGATCGGTGGGCTTCTGGAGTCTGGACCTGATCGTCACGCGCGATGTGCTGACCCCGCGCAGCGATACCGAGACATTGGTGCGCGCCGCGCTGGAGACCGTGGGCGACCGCAGCGCGCCCGCACGCATCCTCGATATCGCGACGGGATCGGGCGCGATTGCGCTGGCGCTCCTGAGTGAGCTGCCGAACGCCACCGCCATCGCCACCGATATCTCTGCCGCTGCACTGAAGATCGCAAAAGCCAATGCCGCGCGCAATCAGCTTGAGGGCCGTATTGCCTTCACCCTGACAAGCTGGGCCGATGGCATTGAGGGGCCGTTTGACCTTGTCGTGTCCAACCCGCCCTATATCGACCCGCGCGTGATCGAGACGCTGGAGCCGGAAGTACGCGATTTCGAGCCGCGCCTGGCGCTCAATGGCGGGGAAGGCGGGCTTGCGCCCTATCCTCACCTGCTGGCCGAGGCACGCCGCCTGTTGCGTCCGGGCGGCGCGGCGCTGTTCGAGATCGGCCATGATCAGGGCGAGGCGGCACTGGCGCTGGCGCGCGCGGCGGGCCTTGCGCAGGCCCGCATCCTCGCCGACCTCTCCGGGCGCGCGCGCGTCCTGATCGCAAGGCCATGAAACATCATGACGCGGTGCAACTGAAAAAGGCTTGGAAATGCCCGGCGGATGAGTCTAGTTTGTCTCCATTCAGCTTTAGGGGCGCGTCCGTACGGGGCTGGCGGCTATTGAACGGTGCGGACCCGCTGAACATAACCGGCTCTTGTTCGACTTCAGGCAGATTGCACCGCTCATCCCGTGCGAGAGGCCGCTTGCGCAAAGCCGCGCCAGGCCGGATTGATCCGGCAGCACCTGTCAGAAACAGGATCAAGTGAGATACGATGAAGCGTCAACGCGGACGGGGGCGTAAGCCCAACAATCAAGGTAACCGCAGTTTCGAGAGCAATGGCCCGGATGTGAAAATCCGCGGCAATGCGGCCCATATCTACGAGAAATACCTGCAGCTCGCGCGCGATGCGTCCTCCTCCGGAGACCGCATCATGGCGGAGAATTACTACCAGCACGCCGAGCATTATTTCCGCATCGTGCAGGCC
>JBJHCI010000070.1:0-8310 GCA_050485925.1 Maricaulaceae bacterium | reverse complement strand
TTGACGCCAAGGGGCTGCACGTCCTGCCGGGCGTGATCGATACCCAGGTCCATTTCCGTGAGCCGGGCCTTGAGTGGAAAGAGGATCTGGAAACCGGCAGCCGCGCCGCGGCGCTCGGCGGTGTCGTGTGCGTCTTCGAGATGCCCAATACCAACCCGGCGACCACTACCCCGGATCTCTTTGCCGACAAGGTCAAGCGCGGTCATCACCGCATGCATACCGACTTTGCTTTCTACGCCGGTGCAACCAAGGAGAATATCCACCATTTACGCGAGATGGAGCTGATGACGGGGTGCTGCGGCATCAAGGTCTTCATGGGCGCGTCCACCGGCGACCTTCTGGTCGATACCGATGAGGGTGTGGCGGCGGTCCTGAGTGTGATCGAGCGGCGCGCGGCCTTCCACTCGGAAGACGAGTTCCGCCTGGCTGACCGGCGCGCGCTGGCCCGTCATGGCGACTGGACGAGCCATATCGAGGTGCGCGACGCGATTGCCGCCATGCAGAGCACTGAGCGCCTGATCCGCCTTGCCAAGGCAGCGGGCAAGCGCATCCACGTGCTGCACATCTCTACCGCAGAAGAGATTGAGTATCTGAAGAACCACAAGGATATCGCGAGCGTGGAGGTGACGCCGCAGCATCTGACGCTGGAAGCCCCGGACTGTTATGAGCGCCTTGGCGCCTACGCCCAGATGAACCCGCCCGTGCGCACCACCGAGCACCGCACAGGGCTGTGGCACGGGGTGGATCAGGGTATTGTCGATATCCTGGGGTCCGACCACGCGCCGCATACGCGCGAGGAGAAGTCCAAGCCTTATCCCGCCTCACCGTCCGGCATGCCCGGCGTGCAGACGCTCGTCCCGCTCATGCTCGATCACGTGAACAAGGGCAAGCTGACGCTGGAACGGTTTGTGGACCTCACAAGCCACGGCCCGCAGCGCGTGTTCGGGCTGGCGGGCAAAGGCCGCATCGCTGCCGGGTATGATGCCGATCTGACGCTGGTCGACATGAACGCCACACGCATTATCGAGGAGAGCTGGCTGGCATCACGCTGCGGCTGGTCACCCTTTACCGGCGATACCGTCACCGGCTGGCCGATGGCCACCATCGTGCGCGGGCGCGTAGTGATGCGTGAGGACGAGCTGGTCACACCGTCCCTCGGTGAACCGGCCCGTTTCGTGGAAACGCTGCGCGCCGGTTAGGCGCTTTTCGCGTCGTCCAGGGCCGCGCAGATATCGCTGACCACCGCTTCGATCATCTTGCGGTCGCCCTCGGCCATCACGCGGATCAGCGGCTCGGTGCCGGACTTGCGCACCAGCAGGCGGCCCTTGCCGTTCAGGCGGTTCTCACCCTCGGCGATGGCATCTTTCACCTTCGCGTTTTCCAGCGGCAGCACACCATTGGCATAACGGACGTTTTTCAGGATCTGTGGAGCGGGTGTGAAGACCCTCAAGAGCTCGCTTGCAGGCTTGCCGGCGTCGATCAGCAGTGCGAGCACCTGAAGGGCGGCGATCAACCCGTCACCGGTGGTGGCGAAATCCGACAGCACGATATGGCCGGACTGCTCTCCACCCAGATTGGCGCCTGATGCGCGCATAGCCTCTACCACATAGCGGTCGCCAACTTGAGTGCGCTGCAGCTTCAGGCCCTGCTTTTCCAGCGCCTGCTCCAGGCCGAGATTGGACATTTGGGTGGTCACCACCGTGTCCGTGGCCAGAGAGCCATTCTTCTTCCAGGCAGTGGCGATAAGGCCGATAATCTGGTCGCCATCGACGATTTTGCCCTTCTCGTCGCACAGCACCACACGGTCAGCGTCGCCGTCGAGCGCAATGCCGAGGTCGGCCCGGTAGCGCTTCACGTTTTCCGACAGGTCGTGCGGGGCGGTTGCGCCGCAATCCTCGTTGATGTTGAAACCGTTGGGCGCATTGTGTAGCGGGATGACATCCGCGCCGAGTTCCCAGAGCACTTTCGGGGCCGCCTTGTAGGCCGCGCCGTTGGCGCAATCGACCACGATGCGAAGACCGGAGAGACGCATGGCGCGCGGCAGGGTGGCTTTCACGATCTCCACATAGCGCGCCTCGGCATCATCGATGCGCTTGGCCCGGCCGATGGACTTGGGATCGACCAGATGGGTGGCCATGTCGGCATCCATCAACGCCTCGATCTTCAGCTCGGCCTCGTCGTCCAGCTTGTAGCCATCCGGGCCAAAGAGCTTGATACCGTTGTCTTCATACCGGTTGTGCGAGGCGGTGATCATCACGCCCATATCCGCCCGGAGCGAGCGCGTCAGCATGGCGGTGGCCGGCGTCGGGCAGGGACCGAACAGCGAGACATCCATGCCTGCGGCTGTGAAGCCGGCGACCAGAGCGGATTCCAGCATATAGCCTGACAGGCGCGTGTCCTTGCCGATCACCACCGTGTGGCGTCGTCCATTCTCGCGCTTGAAATAGTGGGCGGCAGCCATACCCAGGCGCAGCGCCATCTCCGCTGTCATGACCGAGCGATTGGTCGTGCCGCGAACGCCGTCCGTGCCGAAATAACGCTTGTTCATGATGCCTGCCCCTTTTGCCGACCAGCCCGGCCGTTTACCCCGCTCAGCTCAACCCCCCGCGCCCGGTTTTCTGCCAGTCCTCCAGAAACGCCTTCAGGCCGGCATCGGTCAGCGGGTGTTTGACCATGGAATCGAAAATCTTGGGCGGCAGTGTGGCCGCATCGCAGCCAATCCGGGCCGCTTCCTCCACATGTAAGGCAGAGCGCAGCGAGGCGGCCAGAATGCCCGTTTCATAGCCGAACTGATCATAAACCTCTCTTATCGCGGCGAGAAGTCCGATCCCGTCTCCGCCCATATCCTCGATCCGCCCGACGAAAGGCGACACGAATGTGGCGCCAGCCTTGGCCGCCAGCAGCGCCTGATTGAGCGAGAAGCACAGCGTCACATTGGTGGGGATGCCCTCATCGGCGAAGATGCGGCATGCCGCGAGCCCGTCCGCCGTCAGCGGCAGTTTCACCACCACGTTGGTGGCAATCGCGCGCAGCCGGCGTCCTTCGGCAAGCATGCCTTGAGTATCGGTGGCGACCACTTCGGCTGACACAGGCCCGTCCACCGCCGCGCAGAACTCCGCGATGCGCTCGAAAATGTCCGCTCCGGACTTGGCGATCAGCGACGGGTTGGTGGTGATGCCGTCGACCAGTCCGGCACCGGTGCGGGCACGGATTTCGTCAATCTCGGCGGTATCGAGGAATATCTGCATGGCGGGCTCTCTCGGGGCTATTGCGCGGGAAGGATTTCAACCCTCATCCGGCGCACCTGTATCTCTCTGTTCAGACCATCAATATCGGGCCAGATGCCGATTGCCTCGGTATACTGGCCGAAGGGTATTTCTATGCCATCCCATTCGATCGCCAGCGTGGAGTAGGACGGGCCGAGGGGCACTTCCTGCCAGCCCGTACCGCTATGACCCACGATGAAATAGGCGATCATGATGGTCTCGGGCGCGTTGGGGCCCAGCGCCCGCGCCTCGATCTCCAGCCGAATGCGCCGTCCGGAAATGCGCGATTCGAATTCGGCAGGAACGAAGGCGGCGACCCCTGCCGACATGTTGCCGGCCAGCTCGAAGCTCGCGCCGGCGCGCATGCGCGCGGCGGGGCCGTCCGGGGCGTTGGGATCAAAGCGGAAACTGGTGCCAGGCCCCGCAACCAGGTCGGCCAGCGCTTCGCCCTGAACCGTAAAGCCGGTCTCGCTTACAATGGCTGTTCCAGCGCCCGGACTGGTATTGAGAGCGGCCAGTACCAGCGCAGCCGCCAGCCCCCCCGCGAGAGGAAAGAAAATCCAGTCTGGAAGGTGCAGCTTCCGGAGAAGGGCAGAGGCGGCGGCCATGGGAGCAGCAAGACCCGTTTTGTGAGGATGCGCGCGCACCATGACCGTTTGGGCTCCTGTATTCAACCGGCAGGCGGCGGTTGATACCTACCGGCCTGACGGCAGCACAACCTCGCGCACTGTCCGGATGAGGATCACCGCATCGCGCCATAGCGACCAGTTGCGCGCATACCAATCGTCCAGCCGCGCGCGTTCGGCAAAGCTGGTGGCGTTGCGGCCATTGACCTGCCAAAGCCCGGTAATACCGGGGCGCATGCGGATATAAGCGCTCAGCGCTGGTCCATATTCTTCCTGCTGGTCCAGCGTCATCGGACGCGGGCCGATAAGGCTCATATCGCCCTTCAGCACGTTGATGAGCTGAGGCAACTCGTCCAGGCTGAGCTTGCGCAGCCATTTGCCTGCAGGCGTTATACGCGGATCATCCTCCAGCTTCTGGAACCTTGCCCATTCGGCTGCACGGGCGGGGTCGCTGGCGAGTACCTCGTGCAGGCGCGCCTCGGCGTCCACGCTCATGGTGCGGAACTTCAGGCAGCCGAACGTTTCTCCATTGCGCCCGACGCGCGGCTGGACGAACAGAGCCGGTCCGCCATCGTGGCGGATCAGCCAGGCCGCCAGTGCCATGAAGGGGGCGACCACCAACAGGCCGGCGGCGCTGGCCGTGATGTCGAACAGGCGCTTGGCCCGGCGGGCGAGCGGCCGGTCAAGGCTGTCGGCGATGCGCAGCACGAAACCGTCAGTCGGCGGGTAGTCGATCAGATCGATATTCTGCGTTGGAATCCGCCCGATTGCGGGCTGGTAGTAGAAGCAGTCCCCGCGCGCGCTCAACAGACCCGCAAGGCGGTTGGCAAGCGGTTGGTTGGCTTCATCCGGGGCAAGGAAGACCGGCTGATCGGGTAGCGTCTCCAGCCAGGCCTGCAGCGCGTGTGTGCTCTGGGCTGCAAGCGACTCAAGGTCCAGCACCCGCTCGGGCACCAGCCCGTGATCGATATTGCGGCGGAGCATCGCGGTCTGCTCGCTCCGCGAGGCTGCTGGGGCCAGAAGGGTGACCGGCTGCATCCATTCTCCCGTGGCCTCCAGGGCCGCGCGGGTGACAAAGCGCAGCGTCAGCATCAGGGCGGGCACGAGCGTCCACTGGACCAGAGTCGCCGTGCGCAGGCCCGGCTCGCCGCTCATCATATGGATGGTCCCGGCACCCAGCAGTGCGAGGGCCGCCGCGGCCAGAACCGGGCGGACCTGATTGGCCAGCCCCTGCCGGGCCCGGTAATGGCCGCGCGAGCGCAGCCAGATTGTGACGGTCGCGAACAGGCCAATACTGGTGGCGAAATGGCGCAGGAGCACCGACTGGTCTCCTATCGGGGACGCCAGAGGCAGGGCGAACAGCAGCACGATGGCAAAGGCAAGCCAGTCGCTCAGCGCAAAGGCGCGCAGCACATTGTTCCGGCGTACCGGGCGCGAACGGCGCACCGGCGCGATTGCGCCGTTATGGTCCGCTTGTGCGACATCTGACCCAAACTGGTACGTCACATACGTCCTCCGGCCTGCGGGCAGCGGCAAAGCCGAGCCTTCAGGGAACGGGACGCAAGTTTCCTGCCGGGTTGGCGACTGGCCGGAAAATGATGGCCACGGCGATGCACAACGCAACCGCCGCATGATGCCATTCCTGCCAGATGCCATAGCTCAGCGTGGCGTTGACGAACCAGATCACGAGCGTCCAGCACACCATCAGGACGGTCGGCGTTGAAAGGGCAAGGCGGGTGCAGGCGCGTGCCGCGGCAAGGAGTGCGGCTGCCGCAAGCGCAGCTCCGACAAAGCCTGTTTCCAGCCAGATGGTCAGACCCGCATTGTGCGCGTGTAGGGGAAGCAGCTCGATCTCCATGCCGTGCAGGGTCGTTGCCGTTTCGATGACCCGCGACGCGCCGAGCCCGTGCCCGAAGAAGGGCTGTTCGCCCATCCGCTGCAGTGCGTATGCCCATATCTCCAGCCGCCATTCCCACGACAGGGGTAAGAGCGCGCGTATCTCCTCGCCCATCAGCGCGAGCAGTCCGGCGAAAATCACCGGCGCGAACAGAATCATGGCGGCCATGCCGCAAAGCAGGGCTGGCAATATCTGGCGGGGACGCCACAGGCCGAGCGCACAGACCAGAATCGCCGCGGCGAAGGCGGCAGCATTGGCGAACACGTTGAAATCCATCGCGATGAGGCCGGTTATCACGGCCATCACGCCCGCAATGGCCGTCAGGGCGGGCCTGCCCGCAGACCAGAGCGCGAGGACGGCCAGTCCGCCCACCATCATCGCCGCCGTTGCCCCCCGGCTCAGCACGCGGTCGGTCGCCCCCTGGATCGTCTCGCGGGTGCCGGTATAGCCCTCCACCGCGATCTTGTAGCTGAAGGTCATGTCACCACTGGTGAGCGATTCAACCGCCATGACCGCCAGCACGGTGGCGGCGCAGAAGACGAACCCGGCGCGCGCGACCGGCAGATGGCGCGGCTCGATCTGCAGGGCTGCCAACGGCATTGCCGCAAATAGAGGTGTCAGCAGGGCGAGTTTGATCATCTCGTCCGGGCGCTCATAGGGCGACCAGACATAGCTTAGTGAAAACCAGCCCACTGCGAGCGCGCTGAGTATGGTGGCGGGGCCGGCCTGGCGCATGGCCCTCCAGATGACTCCGGCCGGGGCGCTGAACAGGACGAACAGTCCCGCCAGCGGAGCCAGGCCGAGCCCGCCAGCCGGAATGAGGATGGCCGCAAGCGGCATCGCGCCAAGCCATGATAACAGGGTGCGGCTGGAGGGCTTGATCATCGTCCCTGGCGCTCCAGAAAGGTCGCCCCGGGCGCACAATTCCAGCAGGTCAGCGCAAAGCGCCGGCCGTTATGGAATGCGACGGCGAAATGGCCCGTTTTCATCTTCGAGTCCTCAGGCCGGTCCGGTTGGCCGCCCACCACCGCGTGAAAATAGCGCAAAATCCCATTGGAACTGATTACCAGCACGGTGTCGTCCTTGCTGGCCTGGCTGACAAGGCTGGCGCACACGGCGCGGGCATTGGCGGCCAGGATTTCCGGAGGGGGTGTCCAGCTGGCGCCGTCCGGCACGATGGAGCGCTCACGCCAGTCATGAATGGCTGCCTCGCCCCATTGTGCAGCGATCTCGGCATCGCTTTTTCCGCCCCACAGCCCGTAATCGATCTCTTTCAGGCGCTCGTCGATTTCGATGGTGCCGTCGAAGCCGCAGGCATTTGCTGCGATCTGTGCGCCGTGAAAGGTACGCTTCAAGGGGCCGGATACGATGCGGGCGGGCACGATGGCTGCATCGCGCAATGCCTCGCCGATACGGCGCGATTGCGCTTCGCCGGTGTCGGTCAGGGGCAGGTCTTCGCGCGCGCCCACCCAGACCGGCGTGTCGCCGGGCCCGAACGTGTTGCCGTGGCGGGCCAGAACCAGGCGCATCAGACCAGTTCGCCTTCGCGCATGACGATGTCGGTTGCGATTTTCGCATCGCGCGGGCTGTCTACCGACCAGGGCGTACGGCCCTGATAGCTGGTCAGTACGATGCGGATCGGAATGCCGTTCTCCAGCGCACGCAGCTGCTCAAGGCTTTCGGCCTTTTCCAGCGGGGTGGGCTCTAGCGCCACCAGCCGGGAGAGCGTGTCGAAGCGATAGGCATAGAGCCCGATATGCTTGTAAACCGGCGTGCCAGCGGACTTCTCGCGCTGGAAGGGGATGATGGCCTTGGAGAAATAGAGCGCGTTCATGCTGCGCGCGAAGACTACAGTGGTGCCGCCCACTTCGCCCTTCGCCTTGGCCTCAGCCATCTTCGCGTAGGCTTCGGGGGACAGCTCGACGGCGGGCGTGGCCATGGGCAGGGCCGGATCGGCGGCCATCGTGCTCGCCACCGCCTCGATCACCCAGGGCGGGGTCAGGGGCGCATCGCCCTGCAGGTTCAGGATCACTTCATCCCGGCCGGCGAAACCCTTCACCGCCTCGAACACGCGCTCGGTGCCGTTGCGGCAGCTTTCGGGGGTCATCACCGCCTCGCCGCCAAAGCCCTTCACGGCCTCCACGATGCGGGTATCATCGGTCGCCACGATGACACGGCTCACACTGGGTGCGGCGAGTGCCAGCCTGCGCACCCGCTCCACCATCGGCACCCCTGCGATCTCGTGCAGGGGCTTGCCGGGAAAGCGCGTCGATCCGTAGCGCGCGGGGATGACAGCAATGACACTCATGGGTTGAACGCATAGCCGGGAAAGACCGGCGCGGACAATACAAGATTATGTAGCGGTTCATCCGGAGCGCAGGAGGCGTTTGCTCCGCGCCCGTCCATGCGATAGAAGGCCCGCCTTCCCGCAGACGCGATGGGCAGGTTTGTTTTCAGGAGGTTCCCCATGGCCGGGCATTCCAAATGGGCTAATATCCAGCACCGCAAGGGTCGCCAGGAC
>JBJHCI010000069.1:6642-8313 GCA_050485925.1 Maricaulaceae bacterium | reverse complement strand
CACCGAAGGTGAGCACCTGGATGGTGCCAGCTTCGTGCTGATCCGCCAGGCTTCGGAATCCGGCCAGCTCTATGGATCGGTTGCCTCCCGCGATATCGCGGAAGCGGCCTCCAGCGACAGCCTGACCGTGACCCGCTCCATGGTGGATCTCAACCAGCCGATCAAGACGCTGGGCGTGCACACTGTGCGCCTCGTCCTGCACCCGGAAGTGACGGTGGAAATCACCATAAACGTGGCGCGCACGCCTGAAGAGGCCGAGCGTCAGGCCAAGGGTGAAGACGTCATCGCCGCGGCGGCCGAAGAAGACCGCGCCCTTGCCGACGCGCAGGCGGCCGAGCTCTTTGAAGCCTCTGCCGAAGGTGCTGAAGAGCGCGCTGGAGCCGGCGACGAGGAGTAATCCTCAAAGCCTGCAATGGCGACCGAATGAAGGGCGGCTCCGGCAACGGGCCGCCCTTTTTCTTGTCGGACATGTAAAAGGAGCGTTCCCATGAGGATACGTGACTATGAACCCGCCGATGCGGACGGGCTTGCCAAGATTTTCCACGCCGCCGTGCTGGTCGGTAGCGCCCCACTTTATTCCGCCGAGCAACGCACAGTCTGGGCCGGGCGCATCGCTGATGGCGCTGCCATGCACGCCCGGCTGGGCGGCCAGACTTGTCTCGTGGCGGTAGATGGAAGCGGCCTTCTGGGCTTCACCACACTGACCGCCAACGGCCATGTCGACATGCTGGTTGTGCGCCCGGACCAGCGCCGGGCCGGAACCGCTGGCGCGCTGCATGACGCACTGCTGGGTCGCGCCGTGAAGGCGGGTCATGTCCGGCTGAGCGTTCATGCCAGCCATCTCGCCCGCCGGTTTCTGGCAAAACGCGACTGGCGGTTCGAGCATACTGAGCAGGTCACGCTGGACGGGGTGGTGCTGGAGCATCACCTGATGACACTCCAGCTCACAAGCTCAAGTTAGCGCTCAGCCCGCATCCGCTCAATACGCAGTTCCAGCCGCCGGATTTCGGTCAGGAGGCGGTTCTCGCTGATAAACGGCGTCATGCTGGTCTTGATGACGATGGCCATGACAAACAGGGTCACCGCGGGCAGCCCGTAGCGCAGCGCGTCCAGGACATCGTCAGCCTGATAGAACTGCCACGCCAGCCACACACCAACGAAGAACATCACGCCCTGGCTGATCAGCATGACCCAGTTCGCCCAGGCGCGCGGCCCGGTCAGAAGCGGCCAGAAGCCGCCCAGAACGCCCGGCTCCTTGCCCAGCGCTTCACGCAGCGCCCGGTCCTCATCGTCCAGTGCCTGTTCGATCAGGCGGTCCACATCACTCATTATTGCCTCCTTCGAGACTGTCACGCAGCTTGCGCCGCGCATGCATCAGGCGGGTCTTCACCGTGCCCGCCGGCACGTCCAGAGCGATAGCGGCCTCCGCCACGCTCAATCCTTGCAGGTGGAACAGCGCCACCGCTGCGCGCTGTTCGGGCGGCAACGCCGCCATGGCGCGTTTCAAACGCGCGTCATCACCCTCATCGTGGGTGTCTTCGAAGCTCGCCTCACGCGGTTCAGCCTCTACGGCGCGCGTTAGCCTGCGCTCGCTCTGGCGCTGGCGAATGACACGCGCGCAGCGCCGCGTCGTGATACGGTAGGCCCAAGCCGCAAAGGCATGATCGTCGC
>JBJHCI010000069.1:0-6632 GCA_050485925.1 Maricaulaceae bacterium | reverse complement strand
GCCGGAGAAGGCCGCGCATGATCTCAACCCAGGCCTCCTGCACCGCGTCCTCTGCCATGTCCCGGTCGCCGGTCAGCCGCCAGGCATGCGCCATGAGCAGCGGCTGCCAACGCGTCACCAGTGCGCGCAGGGCCTGCCGGTCCCCGCTCCGCGCGGACGCTGCCAGAAAGGCATCAAGGGCATAATCGGCAGGGCGGCGCATGCATTCTTCCCGTCATCTTCAGGAACAAGGTGCGCCCGAGCGGCGTACCGGTTCAATGGGGCTGAAGTTTTCCACAGCGCGCGATTTGCTGGGGATTGGAAGTGATCGGCGCTCGCCCTGCCTCCCCCCTTCGGCTATCACCATTCCCATGACCGCAGAAACCGCCGATATGGGCCCCGCCAGCGCTGGCACGGACGGTGCCAGCCCTCCGCACAATATTGAGGCCGAGCAGGCGTTTCTCGGTGCGCTTCTCTTCGAAAACGAGGTCTATCACCGGGTGGCCGACTGGCTGCGCCCGGAGCATTTCTACGACCCCTTCCACGCCCGGCTCTACGCCGCCGCGTCCCAGCTGATCACCAGCGGTGCGCTCGCCGATGCGGTGGTTCTGAAAAACCGGCTCGGTGAGGATGAGGGCCTGAAAACGCTTGGCGGCCCGGTCTATCTCGTCGAGCTGATGCGCGAGGCACCCGAGGCGCTGAGTGCGCCTGAATATGCACGCCTTGTCTACGAGCTGGCGCTGCGCCGTCAGCTCATCGATATCGGCGGTCGCATCACAATGGACGCGCGTGACACCCGCAACCCGGCTGGTGCCAACGCCCTCATCGAGCAGGCCGAGCGTGAACTGTTCTCGCTGGCCGAGAGCGGCACGGTCTCCAAGAGCTTCCAGCCCTTTTCCGTCGCGCTCGCCCAGTCGGTTGAGGTGGCCGCCGCCGCCTACAAGCGCGGCGGCAAGCTGTCGGGCATCCCGTCGGGCCTCAACTCGCTCGATGAGAAGTTGGGCGGTCTGCACCGTTCAGACCTCATCATCCTTGCCGGACGCCCCTCCATGGGCAAGACGGCGCTGGCGACCAATATCGCGTTCTCCGTGGCCCGCGCCGCCCGGTTCGAGGAAGCCGCGGACGGCACGCGGCGCACGGTTGAGGGTGGGGTGGTCGGCTTCTTCTCACTGGAGATGAGTGCCGAACAGCTCGCCACCCGCCTGATAGCCGACTACACCGGCATTCCCGGCTATTTCATCCGGCAGGGCCGGATCGACGCATCCCAGTTTGCTGAGATCAATGACGCCGTGCGTGAGATCAGCGAGATACCACTCTATATCGACGATACGGGCGGCATCTCCATCGGTGCGCTGACCGCGCGGGCGCGTCGCCTGAAGCGCATGCACGGCCTTGATGTACTGGTGATCGACTATCTCCAGCTGATCACGGGCAGCGCCTCGCGCCGATCTGAAAGCCGGGTGCAGGAAATCTCGGAAATCACGCAAGCGCTCAAAGCCCTCGCCAAGGAGCTCGATATTCCCGTTATCGCGCTCTCCCAGCTTTCCCGTCAGGTGGAACAGCGCGAGGACAAGAAGCCCCAGCTTTCCGACCTGCGCGAATCCGGCTCCATCGAGCAAGATGCTGACGTTGTGATGTTCGTCTACCGAGAGGCCTATTATCTTGAGCGCGCGGAGCCTAAAGAAGGCACCGAAGAGCATCTTCGTTGGGAAGATGAGATGCGCGAGATACGCAATCGCGCGGAAGTGATTATCGGCAAACAGCGCCATGGCCCGATTGGCGCGGTGAAGGTGGCGTTTGACCCCGAGCGGACCAAATTCTCCGATCTTGAAGACTCCGGGCGCTATTCCAGCCTCGAATAGCGGCAATGCACGCGATGACGGCCCGGCCCGTCTCATCGTCAATCTTGACGCGCTCGCGCAGAATTACCGGACCTTGCAGCAACTGGCCCCCCGGGCACAGACCGGCGCGGTGGTTAAGGCCGATGCCTACGGCCTTGATGCCACGCGTATCACCCGCACGCTTGCCGGCACCGAATGCCGCAGCTTCTTCACCGCCACACCAGCCGAAGGTGCAGCGGTGCGCGCGGCGCTGGGCGGCGCGGGCGCGACCATCTTCGTGCTTAATGGCTTCTGGCCACATTGTGCGGCACTCTACCGCGAAGCCGCGCTCACGCCCGTGATCAATTCCCTGGAAGAGCTGGCGGCGTTCGCCAGTGCCGGAGGGGGGACATGCGCGCTGCATATAGATACTGGCCTGAACCGGCTGGGCCTGTCTGAAACCGATGTGGCCGGGCTCATGCCCGGCGAGGGTGTGCTGGCCGGCTGCAAGCTGGCACTGGTGATGAGCCATCTGGCCTGCGCCGATGAGCCCGCCTCCCCGATGAATGCGCGCCAGCTTGCCCGCTTCGTCGCTGCCTCTGCCCGCTTTGGCGATGTCACGCGCAGCCTTGCCAATACGGGCGGGGTGCTGCTGGGAGCGGACTATCATTTTGACCTCACCCGGCCCGGTATCGGGCTTTATGGCGTCAACCCGTCCAGCGAGCGGGCCGATCCTTTCTCGCCAGTCCTGCATGTGGACGCGCCACTCCTCCAGGTGCGCCACCTCAAGGATGGCGAAACGGTCGGCTATGGCGCGCGCTGGCAAGCCGATGGTCCACGCACCATAGCCATTGCCGGGATCGGCTATGCAGACGGGCTGATGCGGGCTGCGCGCCAGGGGGGCTATGCCCGGCTGGGCGGCGAGGCCGTAGCGATTGCCGGCGCCGTCTCCATGGACCTCACCGCACTCGATATCACCGGCCACGAAGCCCTTGCCCGCGAGCTTGGCCGGGTTCAGTTTTACGGGGCTGATCTCGGACCAGTAGCTGGCGCGGCGGGAACGATAGGCTATGAGCTCCTGACCCGCCTCGGCGGGCGTTTGGAGCGGCGCTATGAGGGAGGCGTTTAGGGGGTGAACCCGGTCCAGGCACTCGGACGCGGCGTCCTGTCGCTATTGCGCTCGCTGGGCGCGATGACGTTGTTTGCCGGCAGCGCCGTCCAGGCATTGTTCGGCCCGCTCTATGCCGGACAGCTGGGCCTGCAATTCCTGCGCATCGGGTTCCTCTCCTTGCCTGTGGTGGGGCTCACCGCCCTCTTCACCGGCGCCGCACTGGCGCTGAACATCTATGTCGGCGGCGCGCGCTTCAACGCGGAAAGCTTCGTGCCCAACATCGTGGCGCTTGGAATCGTGCGTGAACTCGGCCCGGTCATCGCCGCGCTGATGCTTGCCGGACGGGTGTCATCGGGCATCGCGGCAGAGATCGGGGCCATGCGCGCCACGGAGCAGATCGACGCGCTGCACACGCTGACTATAGATCCGATGCGCTATCTCGTGGTGCCGCGCATTCTCGCCGGGATCATCGTGCTGCCTTTGCTCGTGCTCGTGGCCAATGTAATCGGTGTGTTCGGCGGGTTTCTGGTTGGGATCAATTCGCTGGGCTTCGACCCGACGGTCTATATCCGCAACTCCTGGGACATTCTCGAAAGCTGGGACGTGATCTCTGGCCTTATCAAGGCGGGCGTGTTCGGCTTCCTGCTGACCCTGATGGGTTGCTATCACGGCTATCATGCCGAAGGCGGGGCGCAGGGCGTCGGGCGGGCGGCCACCCATGCGGTGGTGTCGGCAGCCATGCTGATTTTTGCCGCCAACTTCCTGCTTACCTCGCTGTTCGTGTAAGGAGGCGGCCATGACATCGAACGTCAAGATCGCCTGGAGATCGGTCAGTAAACGCTTTGGCACGCGAGCCGTTCTGGACCGGCTCGACCTGGAGGCCCATGAAGGCCGCTCGCTCGTCGTCATCGGCGGTTCAGGCACCGGCAAGTCGGTGACGCTGAAGACCGCGCTGGGTCTCATCGCGCCCGATAACGGCCATGTCGAGATCGACGGTCGCAAGGTCCGGCCCGGCGACCCGTCCGATCCCGGCCTCGCCCAGATCGGCATGCTGT
Organism: Maricaulaceae bacterium; assembly: GCA_050485925.1. Lineage (GTDB taxonomy): Bacteria > Pseudomonadota > Alphaproteobacteria > Caulobacterales > Maricaulaceae > Glycocaulis. Next base: position 2,667 of record JBJHCI010000069.1, on the reverse strand, counting down.
TCCAGTCCGGCGCACTGTTCGATTCCCTCACCGTCTGGGAGAATATCGCCTTCAAGCTGATCAAGGCCGGGCGGATGAAGCGCGCTGATGCGCGCGAGCGGGCCGTCGAGGCGCTCACCCAGGTCGATCTCGATGCGGATGTAGCCAATCGAGAACCGCGCGAGCTTTCCGGCGGCATGCTCAAGCGGGCCTCGCTCGCGCGCGCCATCGTCACCCGGCCCGCCATCCTTTTCTTCGATGAGCCGACGACCGGGCTTGATCCGGTGACCGCCGATGTCATCAATAGGCTGATCGTACGGCAGGTGAAATCGCTCGGCGCGACCGCGGTGACCATCACCCATGACATGGCGTCCATGCGCTTGATCGCCGACGAGGTGGCGATGATCGAAAACGGGAAAATACGCTGGCGCGGCGGGCTTGATGGCATTGAAGCCTGCGCCGACCCGGCCGTGTGCGCCTTCGTGCAGGGCCGGTCAGCGGACGATTGACGGGCGAATCGCTGCGCCCAAGCCTATACTGATTTTCCAGCCACCTGTCGGAGAGCCACTTGCCCCGTTCCGATGCCGTCTATGTCTGTCAGTCCTGCGGGGCGGTCCATGCCAAATGGGCCGGGCGCTGCGATGACTGCGGATCATGGAATTCGCTGCAGGAGGAGACGCCCGCTGCGCCGCTCGGCACGCAGGCGGGAGGACCGAAACGCTCCACGCGCCGCTCGCGCCTCGAACTCGTTGATCTGGGCAGCGCGACTGACGATCCACCCCGCTTTGAAACCGGCATGGCCGAGTTTGACCGCGTGGCCGGTGGGGGGCTGGTCCCCGGCTCTGCGGTGTTGGTGGGAGGTGATCCCGGCATCGGCAAATCCACCCTCCTGCTTCAGGCCGCCGCGCGCCTTGCACGGGCGGGCCAGCGTGCAGTCTATATCTCCGGCGAGGAAGCGGCTGATCAGGTACGGCGACGCGCCAGACGTCTGGGCCTTGCCGACGCACCGGTTGCGCTTGCCGCGGAGACCTCGCTGGAAAGCATTCTCGATGGCCTGAAAAGCGATCCGCCCGCCATCGCCATCCTCGACTCCATCCAGACGCTCTGGTCGGACCAGCTCGCCGCAGCCCCCGGCACGGTGGCGCAGGTGCGCGCCTGCGCGCAGGAATTGGTGCGTTTCGCCAAGAAGCGCGGCACTGCCATCATCCTCGTCGGCCACGTCACCAAGGACGGCCAGATCGCCGGCCCCCGCGTGGTCGAGCACATGGTCGATGCCGTGCTCTATTTCGAGGGCGAACGCTCGCATCAATTCCGTATCCTGCGCGCAGTGAAGAACCGCTTCGGCCCGACCGACGAGATCGGCGTGTTTGAGATGGGCGATGCCGGACTCGCCGAAGTCGCCAACCCATCTTCGCTCTTCCTTGATGGCAGAGGCAATGCCGCGCCGGGCACCGCCGTCTTCGCCGGCATGGAGGGCACACGGCCCGTCCTCACCGAGATACAGGCCCTTGTCGCACCTGCCGCTTTCGGGACGCCGCGCCGCGCCGTGGTCGGCTGGGACTCAGGGCGCCTGGCCATGGTGCTCGCCGTTCTGGAGGCGCGCTGCGGCATCGGATTTGGCGGCAAGGACGTATATCTGAATGTCGCGGGCGGGTTAAAGATCAACGAGCCTGCGGCAGACCTCGCCGTTGCCGCCGCTCTGGTGTCCTCAGCCTTTGACGTGGCCCTGCCCGCAGAGAGCGTGGTCTTCGGCGAGATTGCCCTTTCCGGCGATGTACGCCCTGTGGGCCGTGCGGAAACGCGCCTGAAAGAAGCGGCAAAGCTCGGCTTTACCCGCGCCATCACACCGGCCGGAATCGAGGGAGCCGGTCTCGACGTGACGGGAATCGATACTGCGCATACACTGGTCACCCGGCTTGATCCGGGACCGCAATAGGGGGCGTTGCGATGGAGGCTGGACTGGCAGGGTTTGACCTGTTTGCACTTCTGGTGCTGTTTGTATCAGGCGTGCTCGCTCTGATGCGCGGCTTTGTGCGCGAAGCCCTTACCATTGCCGCCTTCGTGGCCGCCGCGCTGGGCGCACTGTGGAGCCGCCCGGTCTTTGCCGGTTTGCTGGAGGGACTCGTCGGTTCACCGCTGATCGCCAATCTCATCGCGCTCGGCGGCGTGTTCATCCTCATATATCTCGCGGTCAGCTTCATTACCTCCTCGCTCAAGACCAGCTCGAAGCAGGGCGAGGACGTGAACGTCATCGACCGCTCGCTGGGCTTCGTGTTCGGGCTGATACGCGGCCTGGTGCTGATCGGCCTGTTCGTTCTGGTTTTCCGCAACACCCTGCCCGGTGCGCAGCCCGACTGGCTGCAGGGCGCGCGCATCTACCCGATGGCCAACGCTACGGCCGACCTGCTCCAGCGCCTTGCGCCAGAAGGATCCTGGGCCGAAGGCGCACGGGATCGTGACCTGGAAAATGCGCAGGATGCTGATGAAGAGCTTGACCGCGACGCTCTGGACAGGCTTATCCGCGACACAAATCCCGGCTAGCAATGCTGGCCAGCAAAATAAGAAGGTCTGGATGCCCCTCTCCGCTCCGTTTCCGACCCTCACTTATGATGCCGCTACCGACCGGCCGCGCGAAGAGTGCGGTGTGTTCGGGGTCCGCGGCGCGGACCGTGCCGCGGTCCTGACGGC
>JBJHCI010000068.1:0-8318 GCA_050485925.1 Maricaulaceae bacterium | reverse complement strand
GACGGCGCGGCCGCGGCCAGCCCGCGCCTGTGGCCCGGCCGCAGCTCCGCGCCGCGCGACCCGGCCGACAGCCTGCCCGCACACCAGCGGCTGTACATCGTGCGCGGCGGGGCGGGCCAGATCGGGACGCTCCACATGGCGTTCTTGAATCGCGATACCGGCGCGGTTCTGGTGGAAGAGGTTCAGCGAATCCCGGGCAAGGCCCTGCCAGGGGCGGTCGGACACCGCGAAGGGGCGGCTCTCGTGGCCATTGACGGTCAGGCGATAGCGTTCGCCCGTTTCGATCGCGCCGGAGACACTGATCTGGTGGACGCTCTGCCCGGACGATTCATCGGCCCCGAAAGGCATTGTTTCCCCTTCGGCCAGTACGGTTCCGGCGTCATCCACAAGCTGCCAGGAAAGCGGTGTGGCGGCGTCTGACACGAGAATGGCGCGCTTGTGCCCGCCCGCTTCAAACCCGATCTGGCTGAGGCGCAGCGTGCCCGGCTCTTCGGCGATGGCAGAGGCGGTCATCAGCGCGGCAAGGCCGGCTCCGGTCAGTATGGAAAAGCGTGTCATCTTATGTCCCCCTTTATCAGGTTGTGGCATCGCCCATGGTGAGAATGTCTTCTGCGAGGCGTTGCAGGTGCGGCGTGGTCAGATAGCGCTGCCAGACACCCTCCACGCGCGCGGCAAAGGGAGACGGGTCTGGCGCGGTGATGGTCACGCCCGCCTCGCGCAGGCGGGCCTCTGCGTCGGTGGAGCGGGCATCCCACAGCGCGCGCATATAAGGCACGCTTTCCAGCGCGCATTCGCGCATCAGCGTCTGCTCGTCCGCGCTCATCTGCTCCCAGCGGCGGCGCGAGACGACCAGCACTTCGGGTGCCATCACATGCCGGGTGAGGCTGTAATAGGGCGCGGCCTCGAAATGGCGCGAGCTCTCAAAGGACGGCCAGTTGTTCTCCGCCCCGTCGATCACACCCTGCATCAGGCCCTGATAAACCTCGCCATAGGCCATGGGCGTGGCATTGCCACCCAGCGCCTCCACCATGGACACGAACAGGTTGGAGTTCATCACCCGGATTTTGAGACCCCGCATGTCGGCGGGTGTCTCGATTACCCGATCGCGTGTATAGAAGCTGCGCGCCCCGGAATCGTAAAAGCACAGGCCCACAAGGCCGTAATCATAAAGGGATTGGAGGATCTGCCTGCCCGGCGCGCCATCGAGCGCCGCGCGCATGTGCGCTTCGGTGCGAAACAGGAAGGGCAGGGCGGGCACCACCGTTTCCGGCGCGATCGGATTGAGCGGGGAGAGATTGATGCGGTTGACATCAATGCCGCCGAAAATGGTCAGCTCCAGCGTGTCCTCTTCCTGTCCCAGCTGCGCGCCGGGATAGGTTTTCAGCACCAGCTCGCCGCCAGAGCGCGCCTCCAGCATCCGCCCCATCTCGCGTACCGCTTCAACGGTCGGATAGCCGGAGGGGTGGGCGTCGGCAGAGCGCAGTATGCGGGTATCGCGCCTGCAGGCGGTCAGCCCGGTACCCAGCGCCGCCCCGCCGCCTGCTAGCAACGCGCGGCGGCTGAAAGCCTTGCCAAAGCCGGATGGACCCTTCACGGGCATCACACCTCCCTGCCGCTCTATAGGCTCTCATGGCCAATTGTTAGCGCTAACATGAACGTTGACAGCGCAAGCCCCGAGGGTCAAGCAAGGGGCGGGCGGCGCGCGCTCACGATTTCGGGAGGATGGCCATGAAAATCGTTTCCGCCAGGGTGATCATCACCTCGCCGGGCCGTAATTTCGTCACCTTGAAGATCGAGACCGATGCAGGGATTTACGGCATTGGAGATGCAACGCTCAATGGCCGCGAAATGGCGGTGGCGGCCTATCTGGAACACCACGTAATTCCGGTCCTGATCGGACGGGACGCGCACCGGATCGAGGATATCTGGCAGTATCTCTACAAGGGCGCGTACTGGCGGCGAGGCCCGGTGACGATGAGCGCGATTGCGGCTGTCGATACCGCACTTTGGGACATCAAGGCCAAGGCAGCTGGCATGCCGCTCTACCAGCTTCTGGGCGGGGCCTCGCGCGAAGGTGTGCTGGTTTATGGCCATGCCAATGGCGCGGATATCGCGGAGGCCGTGGAGGCTGCGTCAGCCTATGTCGCGCGCGGCTACAGGGCGGTGCGCCTGCAATGCGGGATACCCGGCGTGAAGGGTGCGTACGGGGTAGGTAGGGGCGATACCTATTACGAGCCGGCCGACAGCGCCCTGCCTACCGAAACACTGTGGTCAACGCCGGCCTATCTGCAGGTGGCGCCGAAGCTGATGGAGGCCGCGCGCGAGGCGCTGGGGCCGGATATCGAGCTGCTGCATGATGTGCATCACCGGCTGACCCCGATTGAAGCGGCTCGGCTCGGCAAGGCGTTTGAGCCCTATCGTCTGTTCTGGATGGAGGATTGCACGCCGGCGGAAAACCAGGAGGCGTTCCGCCTGGTGCGTCAGCACACCGTCACGCCGCTAGCGGTGGGCGAGATTTTCAACACGATCCATGATTGCCGCACCCTGATCGAGGAACAGCTGATCGACTACATCCGCACCACGGTTGTGCATGCGGGCGGGATCACCCATCTGCGCCGGATCGCTGCGCTGGCCGAGCTCTATCAGGTGCGCACCGGTTCGCACGGCGCGACGGACCTGTCGCCCGTGTGCATGGGAGCCGCCCTGCATTTCGATCTCTGGGTGCCCAATTTCGGCATCCAGGAATATATGCGCCACACGCCGGAGACAGACGCGGTCTTCCCGCACGCCTACACGTTTGCTGATGGCTATCTCCATCGCGGAGACGCGCCGGGCCACGGTGTTGATATCGACGAGGAACTCGCTGCGAAATACCCCTACGACCCCAAACAACTGCCTGTCGCACGGCTCGCGGACGGCACGCTCTGGAGCTGGTAGGCGCAGGCGGCGGCTTGTCTCCCACCCATCGCGCTGGCACACCTGCGGGTGAATTGCCCCCCGCCATGGAGTGTCCGGCATGAGCCTTGTCCTTGAGCCACGCCCGCCAGTGACGGCTGTTGTAGAGGGAGGCGGAGCCTTCCCGGTGCGCCGCGTGTTCTGCGTGGGCCGCAATTATGCCGACCATGCCCGAGAGATGGGTGCCGATCCGGACAAAGAACCCCCCTTCTTCTTCACCGCCTGGGCAGAGACGATTGCCGCCGATGGCGATGTGATCGCTTATCCGCCCGCGACGCAGAATTACCATTTCGAGGCCGAGCTGGTGGTCGCCATCGGCAAGGGCGGGCGGGACATCCCGGCAGCGCAGGCCATGGCCCATGTGTTCGGCTATGCCTGCGGGCTCGACATGACACGCCGTGATCTTCAGGCCGAGGCAAAGAAGCAGGGTCGTCCGTGGGACGTTGCCAAGAATGTTGAACAGTCCAAGCCACTGGGCCCGATCCGTCGTGCGGACGGTTTTGACCCGGCGCGCGGGCGCATCGCGCTATCCCTCAATGGCGAAATCCGCCAGGAGGCCGGCCTGTCCGACATGATCTGGCCGGTCGGCGATGTGATCGCGTACCTCTCCACCTTCTACCGGATTGAGCCCGGCGACCTGATCTATACCGGCACTCCGGCGGGCGTCGGCGCGGTCAAGCCGGGCGACACGGTACGGGTGGAGATCGAGGGGCTGCCTTCGCTCTCTGTCACCATTGGCGAACCGGCGAAGAGCTGATCAGGCAAAGGACAGTTTTCATATGATACTCCACGGTTACTTCCGCTCCTCGGCCGCCTGGCGCATCCGCATTGCGCTGGGGCTGAAAGGGCTAGAGGCGCAGTATGTCTCGCATCACCTCGCCAAGGGGGAGCAGTTGTCGGACGCCTATCTGAAGCTCAACCCGCAAGGACTGGTGCCGGCGCTGGAAACCGATGACGGGGTGGTGATCACCCAGTCGCTGGCAATCCTGGAGTATCTGGATGCCATCCATCCTGAACCGCGCCTAGTCCCGACCGATCCGGTGGAAGCGGCACAGGTGCGCGCCTTCGCGCTCGCCATCGCATGCGACATCCACCCGGTACAAAATCTGCGGGTGCTCAAGCGTATCGCAGGGCTTGGCCATGACGAGGAGACGGTGAAGGCCTGGGCGCGCGACACCATTCAGAGCGGGCTGGACGCGCTGGAGGTCGTCGCCGGTGCGCAGCCGGCACCGTTCTGCTTTGGACCGCAGCCTACTCTGGCGGACGTGTTTCTGGTGCCTCAGCTTGGCAATGCACGCCGGTTCGGCGTGGATCTGTGGCACACGCGCCTGTTGCAGGCTGAAGCCGCGGCTATGGCGCTGCCCGCCTTTGCCGAGGCCGTTCCGGCCAGGCAACCCGACGCAGAATAGTCCCTGGGGGAGGCGATCTTACTCGTCAATCCGGCGCTGGCGTACGCCGGTGCCGTCTGCGATGTTCTGGCTGGGGTGGATGACCACCCGGTCACCAGGCTCCAGCCCGCGCGTGATAACGGCGAGATGACCGTCATTGGGACCCACCTCCACCGGGTGCAGGCGTGCGCTGCCATTGTGCACGCGGAACACGGCCCATGCGCCCTGCCGCCGGAACAGCGAGCCCACAGGCACCAGCACGGCGTCTTCGGCGTGCTCGACAGTGGCCGCTGCCGCCACCCGGTAGCCATGGCCAAGCGCGGCCCAGCTCTCAGGCGGGTCCAGCAGGTCGATAATGACGTTGACGCGCTGCTCCTCCACGCCCAGCGCAGAGATTTTCAGGAAGCCGAAAGGCTCGATCAGCCGGACCCGGCCTCGCAGGGGCGTGCCGCCCCAAGCATGAATGGCGGCGTCGGCACCCGGCCTGATGCGTACCGCATCGCTCGACAGGAATTCGGCGACGATCTCCAGATCACGCGGATCGCCGATTTCCATCACCGGCGTGCCAGCACCCACAATACCTTCGCTCTGCTGCAGGACGCGCAGTATCCGGCCTGACGCCGGCGCGCGCACCTGCACGGCGGGCAGGGGGCCATCAGCCTCTTCCGGTTCGATCAGGCGGATACGTGCGGCCGCCAGCTCGGCCTCGCGCATGGAGATGCTGGCGCGCGCCGTCACTACGGCGGCGTTAGCGGTGCGCAGCGCGAGTTCAGCCCGGTCCAGCCCGGCCTGGGAGAGCGTGCCGCTGGCGCGAAGGCTGGCGGCGCGCTCAGCCTCGGTGCGCGCATTGCTGCGCTGCGCTTCGGCGCGCTGCAGCTCGGCACGGGCAAAGACCAGGGCCGCCTCCGCCGCGCTGGCGGCCGCCTCGGCTTCACGCCGCGTGCGCTCGTCCAGCAGCACCGGATCGCCGGGCAGGATGCTGGCCACCACCTCACCGGCCTCGACGCTTTCGCCCGCCCGGTTGCCGATACGCATCAGCCGCCCGGCCAGCGGTGCAGAGACCTGATAGACCTCGCGCACCCGGGTGCGGCCCTCATCGCGCACGGTAACGGTGAGATCACCTCTTCGTGCCTCCACGATATCGACCAGCTCGGGCCGGGGCCAGAAGGCGAAGACCAGCAGGGTTAGAACTACAAGCCCGGCGGCGGCCCAGAAGACGGTGCGGAAATCGGCTTTGGGAAGGCGCATGGGCTATTCTCCGGTTTTCAAGGCCTCGGCCATGTCCAGCCGGTCGATCTGCCGGCGGACCAGCAGGCTGGACACAGCCGTGATCGCCAGCACCACGATGGCGGCAAAGCCGTAAGTGGCAGGGGCAATGATGAAGGGCAGGCGGAACATGTCCGAGCTCATCGCGCTCGCCATATACCAGGCTAGGCCAGTACCGGCGGCGGCGCCCACGGGCAAAGCCAGAAGCGTGAGGAAGGCTACTTCGCCCAGCAGGATGTAGGACACATCACCGCGCGAGAAGCCCAGCACGCGCAGCGAGGCGAGCTCACGCTGGCGCTCGGCGTAAGAGATGCGCACCGCGTTATAAACCACGCCCAGCGCGATCAGCCCGGCAAAGATGACGAATACGAAGATCGAGGTTCCCAGGCTCTCATCCATCAGTTCGTCAAGGCGCTGCATGGCCATGGTTTGCAGGCTGACCCCGGCCACGACAGGCGCTTCCTTCAGCCGGGTGTAGAGCGCATCCACGCCGTCAGGGTCGACGGTGAGGAAAGCGCCTGAGACTACCGGGCCTTCACCCATCAGGCGGTTCAGGTCACCGATCTCCATGCGCGCGCCGGAGCCCACATGGCTCGTTGCAATCGCGGCGACGGGTATTTCCAGATGCGGGCGGCGGCCTTCGGTGATCTCCACACCGATAACGTCCCCGGCACGCGCATCCAGCTTGACGGCAAGGTCTTCGGTCAGCACCAGCCCGCCCGGCGGCGGGGCAATGGCGCTTCCTTGCGCGTCAATCAGACGGGAGAGGCGCGCATCCAGCGGCGCGCCGATAATCGAGATGCGCTCCTGTGCCGGCCCGTGGCGCAGGCGCGCCGGGACGGCGCGGAACGGTTCAGCCGCCATCACTCCGGGCTGGCGGGCAATGGAGAAGAAAGCCGATTGTGATCGTGGTTCGGCGAAAACCACCGTCACGTCCTGCCGGTTGGCGATCGTGAAGCTCGTCTCGATCATTTCATCGAGTGCGTCGGTGAAGAACATCGTGCCGATCAGCAGCGCGCCAGAGGCCGCTACGCCCGCCACGGTCAGCCCCGCCCGCCACGGCCAGCGCACAATCTGGCGCAGTATCATGCGGGTCTGCTGATCAAAGATTTTCGCCTGGGTCAGACGGGTGCCGACGGCTCTGGAATAGTCCGGCGGCGGGGGCGGCGTCATCGCTTCAGCCGGGTTCAGGGCCGCAGCCCGGCGCACGGCAAAGGCCGCACCGCCCAGAATGGCCGCTAGCGCGATCCCTGCCACCAGCGCGAAATCGGCAATGCGTATATCGAATACAAGGAAGGGGAAGCGGAAATACTCCATGTAGAGCGTAGCCATGCCGCGCCCGAGCCAGATACCGGCAGCAGCCCCCAGCGCCAGGCCTATAAAGGCGATGGCACCCACCATTTTCAGATAGTGCAGCGTCACCTCTGTGTTTGAATAGCCGAACGCCTTCATCAACCCGATCCCGGCGCGCTGCACCGCGATCATACGCCCGATCACCACATTGACGAGGAAGGCCGCGACCAGAAGAAAGACCGGCGGTATCACGCGGCCCATTGTATCGAGCTGCTCCATCTCACTGGAGACGAAAGCGTCGGACACCTGATCGCGCCGCCCATAGGCGCCCGGTGCGCCATAGGGGTCGAGTATCCGGTCCAATTCGGCGATCACGGCGGCCTCGGATGCGTCGCGGGCGAGGCGTATCACCGCCTGATTGAACGCGCCGTCCTGATTGACCGAGCGGGCAAGCGCCCTGCGTCCCATCCAGGCTACGCCGAACAGCCGGTCATCGGGCACCATTTCGCCCGGCGCGATCGCGTAGACATATTCCGGCGACAGCGCGATCCCGACAATGCGCAGCTCGCTGCGCCCACCATAGACGGTTGCCGGGAGTGTATCGCCAAGATCCAGCCCGTGTGCATCGGCGAAAGCCTCCAGCAGCACGACCTCCTCGCGGTGTTCGGCAGATGGAAAACGTCCTCTGACAAGATGCAGCCGGTTGACGGCCGGCTCGCCCGCATCAGGTAGGGAGATGATGGCGCCGGAGGCCGGCTCGGCCATCGTTGCCATGTCGAAGAGAGCGGGCATATGGATGCGCGTCTCTGCGGCCTGCACGCCATCAATAGCGCGTATATCATGAATCAGCGCTTCGGGTGCCCGCACGACCGGTGCCCAGATATCGGCGAAGAGATAGCGCTCGTAATAGGCCTTGCGGGTCTCCTCCAGCGAGCTGAGCATGCCTGCGGCCAGAAGGTGCACCGACACGCCGCCCGCGATCACCAGCGCAATGGCGAGACCTTGCGCTTTCATACGCCACAGATCCCGCGCCAGCTTGCGGTCCAGCGCGGAGAGCCAGTTGAGCATGCCGCCTACCATGAGATGTCCCGCGGCTGTTTGCGGGAGGTGTTCGCGCGTACCTCCCGGACCGTGCCGTCGGCGAACACCACCACACGATTGGCGATGGACGCGATGGAGGCGTTGTGGGTGATGAGCAGGGTCGTCGCGCCGAGATCGTCATTGACGGTCTTGAGCGCTTCGAGCACGCGGATACCGGTCTTGGAGTCCAGGGCGCCGGTCGGTTCATCGCACAGGAGCACGGAAGGCTGCTTGGCCACGGCGCGGGCAATGGCGACGCGCTGCTGTTCTCCTCCGGAGAGCTGGGCCGGGAAATGGTCCATGCGCTGTTCCAGCCCGACGAGGGCAAGTGCATCC
>JBJHCI010000067.1:0-8423 GCA_050485925.1 Maricaulaceae bacterium | reverse complement strand
GTTGATGCGCCGCGCCTCCTGCAGATAGCGCAGCTCCCAGTTCCGGTCGGCATGGGTGACGACCGTGCCGGTGCGAAGACGGCGTTTGAGCGCCTCACCCTTATCGCCGGACACGCGTTTCACCGCATCCTGCAGAGCGATCTGGATTTCCGCGATTGCGGGAATCGGAATTTCTACCGGCAGGTCGCGGTCCAGCACCGCATCATAGCGCAAATAGGCGTGGGCGAGCACATAGTCGCCCAACCGTTGGGAATGACGCAGGCCCCCGCAATGGCCGATCATCAGCCAGCACTCGGGCCGCAGCACGGCCAGGTGATCGGTGATGTTCTTCGCGTTGGAGGGACCAACCCCGATATTGACCAGCGTGATACCGCGCCGTCCGGGCGCTTTGAGGTGATAGGCCGGCATCTGGAAGCGCCGCCAGGGCGCACTTTCCACCACGCTCACCGGATCTTTGGTATTGGCATCGACATGGACAAAGCCGGCCGCTGATAGCGACTCGTACGGCCCGTCTGCCTTCAATTGCTCTGCGGCCCAGGCCACGAAGGCATCGACATAGCGGTGATAATTGGTGAACAGGATGAAGCCCTGCACATCCTCAAACGGCGTGCCGGTATAATGGCGGATACGCTGCAGCGAGTAATCGGTGCGCGCGCCGTCAAAAAGGGAGAGCGGACGCGGCATCCCGGGCAGCGAGGGCCGCTCGCCATTAGGCAGGGCATCGTCGATCTGGCTCAAGTCCGCATACGGGAAATGGCGCACCAGCTCGGCCGGAGCTGCCCCGTCCATGTCCAGCTCCTGCGCGCCGTCGAGCACGTAGGAGAACGGGATTTCCTGCGTGGAAATGCCCGTCTCCACCAGCACGTCATATTCGCCCTGCAGCAGCGATATCTGCTCGGTCAGATACTCGCGGAAGAGTTCCGGGTGGGTGATGGTCTGGGTGTAGATGCCGCTCTCGGAGAACTTGCCAAAGGCTCTGCTGAGCGGCGGCACCGGCCCATCCGGCAGATAGGTGATGCGCAGCTCAGGATAGGCAAACGTGCCGGACGCGCGCGCCGCGCCGGAGGGCGGCGGACCGCCATCCAGGTAGATCTTCAGCGCCCCGCGCAATGCCTCGACAGCCTGCGTGTAGAGTGTTGCAATCCGGTCGACGGCCTCTGCCGCCGAGCGGGCCGGCTCGAAACTGTCCGCCACCGCTTCGGGCCGGACCAGGCTGCCATGGCGCGCGGGGGTCAAGGCCTACTCGTCCCGCTTCACGAAGGTGACGGTGAAGAGCGGCTCGCCACCAAACTCTGGGCTCGTGGACCCGTCTTCGCTAATGCGGTGGAAGGTGGTCGGCTCGATCCGGCCTTCCATGCGGTAGCCGCGCTCCGACATGCGCCCGCGGTGGAACTCCAGCGCGGCGGCGGTGAAGGTGGAAGCGATGAAAGTGATGCGATGAGGCGCGTCGGCCATGGGGTCGGTCCTTCCCTTGCGAGGCTGTATCCGGATTCACCTCCTCGATAGCCCGTCGCGCGCGCAAGGCCAAGCGGCGAGGGTGTTACTCAACCTCGCAGCGGCCACCGGTGAGGGCGGAGATCACAGCCGGGTCGCCAGCGGTCTCGGCAGGTTCGAGGCCAAGAATACAGGCGATCAGTAGATAGACATTCACGCTCTCGAATGTTGCCGGACGTTCGCCAGCCGGAAAAAGCGGCCCCGCCGCGATAAAGCCGGCACGCATGACAGGATCTGCCACGTCATAGCCATGCACCCCGATGGAGCGCCACGGGCTGCCGAGCGGCAGGGAGCGCGCGCTCAGTGTCCAGCCCGGATCGGCCAGCACGAAGAGATCCGGCCCGCGCGTGGGATGATCGAAACGGAAATGATCCGGCATCTCGCCCCTCTTCCAGGCGCGCATATGAGGGTGTGCGCCCTGCAGGGACTGGTAGGCCGCCTCGATGGCGTCCGGCTCGCCATACACATTCACGAACGGGCGGAAGCCATTACCGCTGCGCCCTTCCACCTCGGGCACATAGACGGTGGAGAGGTCCATGAAGTCGTCGAAATAGATGACATTCTCTTCAGGGTTCGTTGCCATGCCATGGTCGGAGACGATCAGGATATGGGTACGTTCCAGCAGCCCGCGCGCCTCCAGCCCCGCCACCAGCTGGCCGATATAGCCGTCCACCGTGGCGCTCGCCGCACCCACTTCGGGCGTATCGGCACCGGCACGGTGGCCAACCGTGTCTACGAGGTCGAAATAAACGGCCGCAAAGCGAGGACGCAGCTCTTCCGGCCCGTCAAACCAGGCCAGCACCTCGTTCACCCGCTCCTGATAGGGCTTGTTGTGCTCGTACGGGGTCCACCGCGAGGGCCGGTCGCCATCGAACTCAACTTCAGAGCCGAGCCAGAACATGATGGATGCGGGCAGGCCCTGACGCTCGGCGGTGATCCAGATCGGCTCGCCGGACCACCAGCGCGCGTCCTGCGCGCTTACCGGATTGACGAAACCCTCATTCAGCTCCCGGTCAAACGGGTGGTTGTTGATCATGCCATGATCTTCCGGATAGAGCCCGGTTGCCAGCGAGTAGAAATTGGTAAAGGTCACACTCGGCATCACCGGCACCATGCCTGCAGGGCGGATGCCGCGCGCGGCGAGCGCTTGCATGGCCGGAGCGTCAAACAGGTCCAGCGCATCCGCGGTCAGCCCATCTACCCCGATCATCAGGACGATATACTCCTCCTCCGGGGCCTCTGAAGGCTGCTGAGTGGCGCAGGCCGCCGCCAGAAACACGGCAAAGGTGGCGGCAAAACTACTGATGAGGCGCATGGCGATTCCCCTTTGATGCGTCGCAGGGCTGATACCGCAGCCACGTGTCAGAGTCATGTCACCCGCTCCGCGCCATCTACGCTTCATCATTGCGCAGCGCAGCACAGGCGCTAAAGGAAGGGCCGCCTCTCGTGTGACTGCAAGGAAACCGCCCATGGCTACGCGTCCGCTCGTCGTGATGAAATTCGGTGGCACCTCGGTGGCCAGCCCGAAGAATTGGGAGATCATCGCCCGGCTTGCGCGAAAACGTCTGGCTGCAGGCGAGCGCGTGCTGATAGTGCACTCGGCCCTGTCGGGCGTGTCCAACCTGCTCGAAGCTCTGCCTGTGCAAGCGTTGGGCGGGATAGGCGAGCAGGCCGTGGAGGCAATCTGCGCGAAGCACCTCGCCTTTGCAGCGGAGGCGGGCCTTGATGGCGAGGCGCTGCTCGCCGGTGAGTTCGCCACACTGGCCGAACGCGCGCGCGGCATCGCCCTGATCGGCGAGGCCAGCGGCCGGGTGCGCGCCGAGCTGATGGCGCTGGGCGAGCTGATGGCCTCCCGTCTTGGTCTAGCGCTGCTGCAAAGGCTGGGCGTGGAGGCCGAGGGGCTGGATGCCCGCACCGTACTGCGCGCGGCCCATGATGGCAGCGACACGCGCTCCTGGCTCGACAATATGGTCGATGAAAGCCCGGATGCGGCACTCGCCGAACGGCTGGGCCAGCATGATGTGGTCCTGACCCAGGGCTTCATCGCCTCCAAATCAACCGGCGAGACCGTCCTGCTCGGCCGGGGCGGGTCGGACACGTCTGCCGCCTATTTCGCGGCCAAGGCGGGCGCGGCGCGGCTGGAAATCTGGACCGATGTGCCCGGGCTCTTCAGCGCCGATCCGCGCCTTACCGATGGCGCGCGCATGCTCAAGGCATTGAGCTATGAGGAAGCGCAGGAGATTGCCACCATGGGCGGCAAGGTGCTCCACCCGCGCTCCATCGGCCCGGCTAGGCGCGCCAATATCCCCATGCTGGTGAAGGATACGGTCCGCCCGGACCTGCCCGGCACGCTGATCACCTCGGCGCCGGGTGATGACGCCCCGCGCCTGAAAGCCGTCTCGGTGAAGACCGGCGTGCGCCTCGTCGTCATGGAGGGTTCTGGCATGTGGCGGCAGGCCGGCTTCCTCGCGGATGTCTTTGCCTGCTTCAAGCAGTGCGGTGTCTCGGTCGATCAGGTCTCCACCTCCGAGACCAATGTCACCGTCTCACTGGACCCCGATCCCGGCCTTGATGCGGAGCGGCTGGACGCGCTGCGCGCCGCGCTCTCGCCGCTCTGCCGGGTGCGGATCGAAGAGGGCAAGGCCGCCGTCTCCATGGTAGGCTACGGCATCCGTCGCATCCTCCATCAGCTTGCCCCCGCCTTCGAGGTGTTTCAGGAAAAGCCGGTGCACCTTGTCAGTCAGGCCGCCAATGATCTGAACTTCACAGTGGTGGTCGATGATGGCGAGGATGCCAAGGACAGCTATGGCCGCCAGCTAGCCAAGCGCCTGCACCAAAGCCTCATCTCCAACGCCGCTGAAGGTGCGGTGTTCGGCCCCAGTTGGGCCGAGATCACCGCCCCCGCCCCTGTTCCGTCCGCCATTCCGGCTGCACCCCCCTGGTGGATGGAAAAGCGCGACGCTCTGCTCGATATCGCGCCCGCCGAAGGCGGGCTTTATGTCTATGACCGGGCAACCGTATCGGCCCGTGCGGACGCTGTGGCCGGCCTGACATCTGTGGATCGGGCCTGGTATGCGATGAAGGCCAATCCGCACCCTGAACTTCTCAAAGCGGTGCGGACTGCAGGCCTCGGCTTTGAATGTGTATCGATGGGCGAGGTTGCGCGCGTCCGCGAGACCTTCCCCGATATCGGCCCGGACGGGATATTGTTCACGCCGAACTTTGCCCCGCGCGCCGAGTACGAGGCCGCCCTGGCGCTTGGTATCCATATCACGATTGACGGCCTGCACCCGCTGCGCGACTGGCCGGAGCTGTTCAGGGGCCGCGAGATCATACTACGCGTCAATCCCGATACCCCGCGCGGCCATCACGAGCATGTGCGCACGGCCGGGCCGAAGGCGAAATTCGGCGTCCCGCTGGAACAACTCTCCACCGCGAGGGCGTTTGCGCAAGGTGCAGGTGCCGTCGTGACGGGGTTGCACGCCCATGCCGGTTCCGGCATCACCGAGGCCGGGCATTGGCAGGAAGTCGCCTCCATTCTCGCCAGCGCCGCAGAAGGCTTTGAGGATGTGCGCATCCTCAATGCGGGTGGGGGGTTTGGCGTCGCGGCCACGCCCGGTGCACCGGCGCTGGATCTCGCCGAAATGGACGCAACACTGGCGCGTCTTAAGGCCGGCCTGCCGCGCTTTGATCTGTGGGTGGAGCCCGGCCGCTATCTCGTCGCTGAGGCCGGCGTGCTGCTCTCGCGGGTCACCCAGGTGAAGGAGAGCTTCGGTACGCGCTTCATCGGTTTGGGCACGGGCATGAATTCGCTCATCCGCCCGGCACTTTATGGCGCACGCCATGAGATCGTGAACCTGTCCCGGCTGGATGAAGCACCTACCGGCCTGGCGTCGGTCGTCGGGCCGATCTGCGAGAGCGCGGACCTGCTTGGTGCCGACCGGCTGCTGCCGGAAACGCGCGAAGGTGACGTGCTTCTCATCGCGGAGGCCGGTGCCTATGGTGCTGTGATGAGTTCGCGCTACAATCTTCGGGACCCTGCGGGCGAAACTGTCATCTAGCAACTTCCGGGAGCTGCCTCATGCCGATCCGTTTCCTGCTTGCCGCCCTTGGTGGACTGGCACTGGCAGCCTGCAGCCCCGGTGGTGAGCTCCGGCCCGGCAGCGAGCAGAGCTTTGAAAGCTTTGACGGCACCATGATCAGCTGGCGCGAGCTGGGTGATCCGGACGCCCGCCCTGTCCTGCTGATTCACGGCTTTCTGGCCGATGGCACACAGAACTGGATCGATACGGGAATCGCCGTTGCCCTGGCCCGGGAGGGGCGGCGCGTTATCGTGCCCGATCTGCGTGGCCATGGTGCCTCGGGCCGCCCTGAGGAAGGCGAGAACTGGCCAGCCGATGCGCTGGCGCGTGACCAGTTCGCCCTGCTGGATCATCTGGAGATCACCGAGTTTGACCTTGCCGGTTATTCGCTCGGCGCGCGGACAGCGGTGCGCATGCTGGCGCTGGGCGCAGAACCGGGACGGGCCGTGCTCGGCGGTATGGGTGATATCGGCATTACCGCCCCGGCAAGCCGCCAGACCATGTTTGAGGATGCGCTGAGCCATCTGGAAAATCCTGATGCCTCCCGCTCGCCGGAAGCGACCCGCGCCGTTGCGGCCTATATAGGACGTACCGGTGCGGACCCGAAGGCTGGCATTGCCGTGCTACGCACCCAGCGCGCTACACCGGCGCGGGCTTTGGCAGGCATCACAACGCCCGTACTGGTGATCTCGGGCCGTGATGACGAGGATAACGGTTCGGCCGAGGCGCTGGCTGAGCTGTTCGAGAATGCGATAGCCGAACGCACGCCCGGCAACCATCTCTCCACCCTGCGCGAAGGGGCGTTCCGGCGCGCGCTGGTGGAGTTCCTCACCGCGGAGTGAGCTGGCGTCAGCCGTCGTCCTTCGCGCGCCACCGCGTTGTGTAGGGACGAGGTAAAGGCCGCTTTCTAAATCCCGTTCAGCGCGATCAGGCCTGATCCGCGCAGCCCGGTGATCACGAACTCCACAGCCAGCGCTGCCAGGATAATCCCCATAATGCGGATGGAGACAGTGCGCGCGGTCTGGGACACCATGCGATCCAGCAGCGGGGCTATCAGCAGCGCGGCCAGCAGCAGGCCGATCACGATCAGCACGACAGCGGCAAACAGGCTCATCTTCACCGGGCTGGTGGCCGCTTGCTCGGAGAAGATGATCAGCGTTGTGATCGTGCCGGGACCCACCGTCATGGGAATGGTGAAGGGGTAGATCGCCGGATTGTCGATGTTTTCCTGCGAAGCGCGCTCCTTCTCGGTACCCGCGCTGGAGGAGTGGCGTGCACCGGAAATCATCGTCAGCGCGATGGTAAAAAGCAGGATGCCGCCTGCAATGCGGAAGCTGTCGATCGCAATGCCGAACACGCCGAGCACCCACTTGCCCGCAATCGCGATGGCAAAGCAGGCGATCACCGCGGCAATCGCGGCCTGAATAGCCATAGCGCGCTGGGCTTTCGCACTCGATCCGGCAGTTAGCGAGAGGAAAACCGGCATGGCCGCCAGCGGATTGACCATCGCAAACAGCGCCGCCAGGAAGCGGCTGAAAAACTCGATTTCCATATCTCGCCGGTCCTTCTGGTCTGCGTGGGTGGCTTCAGGCGCGGCGCATACTGTGTGCCTGCGCCGCGCGCAAGGGCAAGGTCCCCCGCGCCGGCTCATTGCGGTTATGCCAAAATGCGGGAACTGGAGCGGAGCGGGCGTTGCATGGCTGCTTTGTGGCCTCTAAGGAAGGCGCAAGAAAAGTCCGGACATTTACCCGCGAGCCCGTCCATGACCGACACCCCGCCGATCACGCTGGAACGCCAGGGCAGCACGGCCCATCTGGTGCTGAACCGCCCTGAAAAGCGCAATGCGCTGAACGAGGCCATGTGGCGCGCCATTCCCGGTCTGTTGGCCGAGGCCGAAGAGGACAGCTCCGTGTGCCTGCTGGTCGTACGCGGCGCGGGCGGCGCGTTTGCTGCCGGAGCCGACATTTCGGAATTTGAAGAGGTCTACGCAACGCCAGAGCGCGCGGCGGACTATTCGCGCGCTATCGCCGCAGCGCTGGACGGGCTGGCGGCTTTCCCCAAACCGACGCTGGCCATGATCGCGGGCGCGTGCGTGGGCGGAGGGTGCGGTATCGCGCTTGCCTGCGATTTGCGCTTCGCGGCGGAAGGTTCGCGCTTTGGCATCACGCCGGGCAAGCTGGGGCTCGTCTACACGCTCAACGACACGCGCCGCCTCGTGAACGCGGTGGGGCTTTCCGCCGCCAAGGACATTCTCTTCACCGGCCGGCTTCTGGAAGCTGGCGAGGCGCTGCGTCTGGGACTGATCAACCGGCTTGTCGCCGCCGAGACCCTGGCCGCCGAAGTAGAGACCTACAGCACGCTTGTTGCCGCTGCCTCCCCGCGTTCGGCCCGCGTCACCAAGCAGCTGATGACGATGATCGAGGCCGGGCAGAGAGACGATAACGACGCCACGCGCGCCCTCTTCCTGGAAGCGTTTTCCAGCGCCGATTTTCAGGAAGGCTATCGCGCGTTTCTGGAGAAACGCTCGCCGCGTTTCGGCGAACACAGGGGTGGCTGAGCCGGCTATCCGCTATCGCCCGCTCAGGCAAGAAAATGAGGCGCGGACACTTCGTCGAACCGGTTACGGTGCACGAAGCGTGCGATCGAACATTCCACGAAGGTTTTCAGAACCGCACCCTCCGGCACGCTGGGCAGGCCCTCCATGCGAAGCCCGGCCTTTCGGCAGTGATCGCCCGGCGCGCCGCTATGATCGCGCCATCCCGCTAGCGCAGCCTCCAGCATGGATGTGTCAGGCATTATCAGGTGCCGTACGCTGGCGTTGATGCTCAACTCGGACATGGCCCGTAG
>JBJHCI010000066.1:0-8437 GCA_050485925.1 Maricaulaceae bacterium | reverse complement strand
GTCATGGTGGTGCCGACATTGGCCCCGAACACCACCCATATCGCCTGCGCCAGCGTCAAGAGGCCTGCATTGACGAAACCGATCGTGGCCACCGTTACGGCGCTTGAGGACTGTACGGCGGCAGTGATGAAGGCCCCGGCCAGAAGCCCGCGCGCGCGGGTGCGGGTCCAGGCACCCAGAATGGAACGTAGCGCGTCCCCCGCGGCCAGCTTCAGCCCGTCCGTCATCAGCGCCATGCCGAGCATGAACAGGCCGAGCCCGCCGAGCAAAGGGGCCAGAATGCTCATCATCGCCCGTTGTCTGCCTCTGTCAGGTCATCCCGGTACGGAAGGGCTAGCATTGCAGCGCGGCGCTGGCAAAGCTCACGCCCGCTCGCGCTCGGGCAGGTATATCTCGCGCTTGCCGGCATGGTCGGCCGGACCGATCATGCCTTCATCTTCCATGCGCTCGACAAGCGAGGCGGCGCGGTTATAGCCGATCTGCAGGCGGCGCTGGATATAGCTCGTGGAAGCTTTGCGGTCGCGCGCGACCACGGCGACGGCCTGATCAAAGAGATCATCGCCGGAGCCGCCTTCTCCACCATCAAGACCGGGAATACCGTCCTCGTCATCAAGGTCCTCGGTGACGGCGTCGAGATATTCCGGCGCGCGCTGCTTTTTCAGGAAACTCGCCACCGTTTCCACCTCGCGGTCGGAGACGAATGGTCCGTGCAAGCGGCGTATACGCCCGCCCCCGGCCATCAGCAGCAGATCGCCCTGCCCGAGGAGTTGTTCGGCCCCCTGCTCGCCCAGAATGGTGCGGCTGTCGATCTTGGAGGTGACCTGGTAGGAGATGCGGGTCGGGAAGTTGGCCTTGATCGTGCCGGTGATGACATCCACCGAGGGGCGCTGGGTCGCCATGATGACGTGGATACCGGCCGCGCGCGCCATCTGCGCCAGACGCTGCACCGCGCCCTCGATCTCCTTGCCTGCGACCATCATCAGATCGGCCATCTCGTCAATGACCACGACGATATAGGGCATGTGATCGGGCTCGATCGTCTCGGTCTCGTAAACCGGCTCGCCGCTTTCCCGATCAAAGCCGGTCTGCACGGTGCGCGACAACATTTCGCCTGCCGCGCGCGCGTCGGCGGCTTTCTCGTTGAAGCCGGCCATATTGCGCACGCCGACCTTGGACATGCGCAAATAGCGGCTTTCCATCTCACGCACGGTCCATTTCAGCGCCGCGACAGCCTTTTTCGGGTCGGTAACGACCGGTGAAAGCAGGTGCGGGATGCCGTCATAGACCGACAGCTCCAGCATTTTCGGGTCGATCATGATCATGCGGCACTCTTCCGGGGGCAGCCGGTAAAGCAGCGACAGGATCATGGCATTGATGCCGACTGACTTGCCGGAGCCGGTGGTGCCCGCGATCAGGAGGTGGGGCATGCGCGCCAGATCGGCGGCGAACGGCTCCCCGCCAATCGTCTCGCCAATGGCCAGGGGAAGCTCGGCTCGCGATTTCTCGAAGCCGGAGGAGGAAAGCAGCGTGCGCAGGAAAACCGTCTCACGGGAGGTGTTGGGCAGCTCGATGCCGATGGCATTGCGCCCCGGCACTACCGATACCCGGCAGGCCACCGCGGCCATGGAGCGCGCGATGTCATCGGCCAGATTGATCACCCGGCTGGTCTTCACGCCCGGTGCCGGTTCCAGCTCGTAGAGCGTCACGACCGGACCCGGCCGGACCTCCACGATCTCGCCCTTCACCCCGAAATCACCCAGCACAGAGGCCAAGAGTTCCGCGTTCTGGCGCAGGCCGTCCGCATCGACCGTGTCCTTGCGCGGTGTTGCCTTGGCCAGAAGGTCAAGACGCGGCATCTCGAACTGTGAACCGGAGTTGAAGGGCAAAGCGGGCTGAGCCTCACGCGCTTCCCTGTCAGAAGGTTTCGGCTTGCCCTTGGGTGCGATTTTCACCTCCGGTGCGGTGCGCGCTGTAGCCGGTTCGCGCTTGCTGGCGGTGGCGCCTGAAGGCGCGCGACCCTGCAATATGCTCGGCACGGGCCGTGCGGATGTGTCCGGGTCTATGGCGATTGGGCGGGCGTCCTCGTTCCGCCAGGGCGCGGGGATGTGGCCGAGCAACCGGTCGATCCATACCCGCAGCGTTGCCCAGGCCAGCACCGCGGTGTCGCTGGCCGCAGCCAGATCGCGCGTGTTCAGCCCAAAACAGAAAAAGGTGCCAAGGATCGCCGTGACAAGGCCGAGCGCGGCAACAATCGCCGATGCGCCTGCGATCTCCGCGCTGGCGGCAAGGCCGGAGAAATTGGCAAGTAGAGCATCGCCCAACAATCCGCCAAGCCCGGTGGCAAATGGCCAGCTTGCGGGGATGGGCAGGGCTGCTACGGCCATCGCAAAGCCGGTAACGGCACACCCGCCGCAGATCACGCGGAAGAGCACCAGCGCACCCGGTCGGCGGCGCGGCCCCTGCACCAGCAGGATCACCCCCCACCCGGTCAGCATCAGCGCCAGTCCAGCCCCGGCCCAGCCCGTGGTCTGCAACAGCAGGTCGGCCATGAGCGCGCCATGGCGACCGGCAAGGTTGGATACCTCCCGCGCGGATGCAACGTTCAAGCTGGGGTCCAGTGGGTGATGGGTGAAGACTGAGACCAGGGCAAACACGCCAAGCGCTGTCATGGCCAGCCCGGTCACCCATGCGCGCAGGCGCGCGCCCATCCCGCCAGGGGCGGGCATGGTAGCAGGCGCAGGAGTGTCAGGGCGCGACCGGGTCATACCGGCCCATTGTGCCCGCAAGAATCTTCCCGAGCGGTAAACAGACGTTAACCGCGTGCGGTCAGGGCACGGGTTTGAAAAGCACGATCGGATTACGCCTCTCGCCAGCGGGCGGTCCACCATCTTCCGGGAACAGGTCCCATTGCGCGTTGGCCAGGATGAAGAAGCGCCCGTCGGATATTCGCACCGTTACCGGATCGCCGAAATCGGGATGGCCGGTCAGGACGGGTGTTACCCGCGCGCCGTTGCCAAAGCCCTGCAGCGTGATGTGGAACAGGCCGTGGGGTCGTGATCCGTTGCGTATGCCGTAAAGTTCGCCATAGCTGTCAGTGGCAAGCCCGTCAAAGCCGATCAGGCTGCCTTCCGACACCTCTACACGGCCTGGCTCCCGCGTGATCGGGTCAATCCGCCACAGCCCGGTGGCATAGTCCACCGCGAACAGGGCGCCCCGCGTCAGGGCAAGACCCTGCAGGGAGGCGAGCCGGGAGTCTTCGGCGTAGAGCTCCAGCGTTCCGCCTGGCTCTGACAACACATAGATGCGTCCGCCTTCCGCGTCGCTGGTGTAGACGATCCCGTCCTGTGCCACGACATCGGAAAAGCGCCCGGCGCCGTCTATCGTGTGGCGGTGGGATATCTCACCGGTGAGAAGATCATAAGCGACAAGCGCGGGCTCTATTGTCTCGTCCTCGCCGAGCGGCGTTTGCGGAACGGTGCCGGTTGCGGCGTAAAGAATGCGGGCGCGGCCATCTATGGCGAGGCCGAACACCGAACCCAAACCCTCATCCGGACCGGCTAGGCGTTCGGGATTTTGCGGGCTTTCAAGGCTTACCGAATACAGGGCGCGGCTTGCCACACTGCCAAGATAGAGCCGCTCTGCGTCGATATCGACCGCCAGCGCCTCAATAAGGGCGTTGGGCAGAGGCGTTGAGAGATAGCGCTCGGCATGGCCGGTAGCCGAACCGTTCATGGTGAGCACGCTCTCGAGCTCGGCCAGCCACCCGGCATCGTAATCTTGCAAAGCCGCGCGCATGTCTGCGGGCAGATCGAAACTGCCGCCGGCGCGGGCGAGCAGGGCAAGGGCCAGCATGGTGCGTTCGACATCTGCGTCATTGAAGGCGATGATCGCTGCATTGGTCAGCAGCCCGTAATGGCCCGGCTGTAGGTCCAACGCCTGCAGATTGAAAAGGAACGCGTTCCGCCAGTCTCCCTCGGCGGCAAGCTCGCGGGTCCGCGCGCGCAGACGCAGCGACTGGTCCAGAAACGTTTGCGGGTCTGCTCCGGCGGAAGGCTCTTCGAAAGCGAGGGCCGCGCCCAGCATCACAACTAGCATCATCATGGTGCACAGCTTGTCAGCCGGTGCCGGTAAGGCAAGCGCGAATGACCGCTGGATGTGTGGCGCTAGGGCCTGTCCTCATGAAGGATTTGGAGCGTGATAGGCGCGAAAATCGTTCAATATCAGGAGCAGGCCCGATGGAAGGGCCGCCCCCTTTCGAGGGATTGCGACGCAAGAGTGGGCGATTTTCGCCATACTCCTGCGGAGCGCGGCGGATTTCATCCCTGACGGCGTCGAGCCGCCCTTGTGGAGGCGTGCTCCACGGCAGACGTCTCTCCTTGTCAGGAACCAAATCCGCCACGCGTCACGCCCGAAATCTTTATGAGGACAGGCCCTAGACCCGTTCCACCTCACGCCGGACGATGGCCTGCACCAGCGCAGCAGGGGCGAGCTTGGTGAGCACATAGGCGGCGCGCATTTTCGCGCCGGAGACCACGACGCGCTTGCCTCCGTCCAGCCCGCGCATGATGTCGCGCGCCACCTCGCCTGCCGTGGTGGAGGTGAAGCTCTCAAACGTGCGAAGCCCGTCCATGCCCGCCGCGTCCTTGAACGGCGTGTCCTTCACCGCCGCGGGGCACACCGTCATCACGCGCACTTTCGAGCCCTGCTCTTTCAGTTCAGCATCCAGCGCCAGCGAGTAGTGGCGCACGAAAGCCTTGGTCGCGGCATAACCCGCCATGAAGGGCACGGGCTGGAAAGCCGAGTTCGAGGCGATATTGACAATTGTGCCGCCCTTCTCCTCCATCAGTGGCAGGAAGGCGCGCGTCAGGGCGTGCAGCGCGGAGATATTGAGCGTGAACATGGCCGCTTCGCGTTCCGGCGCGATGCCCGTTACCGCTCCGTAGACCCCGATACCGGCATTATTGACCAGAATGTCCGGCGTGCCGGTCTTCTTCACCCATTTCAGGACCCGCTCCACGGCATCCGGCGCGGTGAGGTCCACGCACAGCGCATCGAGATCAAGTTCTGGAAATGTCTTTGCCAGCGCCGCATTGGCGCGGGTGATCTCTTGTGGATCGACACTGACCCAGCGCACCGCCCAGCCACGCTTCAGGGCGGCGCGCGACAGGGCAAGGCCAATCCCGCTCGATCCGCCGGTGATGAGGATGGTGGTCATTCGCCCCCGGCCGCATCAAGGCGTTGGGGCACCGGGAAGGCATCCACGGTCGGACGGTCGAGCCCCCCGGTCCAGATCAGGCCCTGCCAGGGTACGATCGTGGTCGCGCCAAGCTCGTCCGCACGGGTCGGGCCGTAGAGCACTTTGACCGGATCGCCCAGCCGGTTGACGGCGAGGCCCATGACGGGACGGGGCGGGAGTTCCGGTTCGCCGAACACATCGGTCAGGCGGCGCATCAGGCGTTTCAGGACCGGGCGGGGATGGAAGAACTCCAATAGCTCGCTGCGCCGGGACGGCATGGCGATCCACAACAGGCCTTCTTCGGCGTCCCAGTGGATATTGTCCGGATAGCCTGGAAGCGCGTCGATCAGCACGCGCAGATCACCGGTCTCGGGGTCCAGCACATGCACGCGGGCCGACCAGGTCTCCGCGATGAATACGTCGCCGGAGACCGGATCGTGGGCAACGCCATTGGCAAAGGCCATGTCGTCGGCCAATACGCGGCGCGTGCCATCGGGGGCATAGGCGAGGATGCGGGCGGTCTGCTCGCCCTCCCAGAAACTTTCCATGTATTCGCCATAGCCATAGCGGCCTGAGGCGTCTGTGAGGATGATGGTGCCGTTTTCCAGCACGGTCAGGTCATCGGTGAAGACCAGCGCCGGGAACTCGCCTGCAGCGTCAATGATCGTCCATTCCCCGTCATCAAGGCGCATCAGCCCGCGCAGCGCATCGGCAACGTGCAGGCGGCCATCGGGCGAAAAGGCAAGGCCGAGCGGACGCCCGCCGGTATGGGCCACTTCTTCCCATCCGCCTTCAGGGGAACGGGCCATAATGCGGCCATCGGCCAGGCTGCCATAGAGCCGTCCATCCGGGCCGGGTTCGAGATCCTCGGTGCCGTGCAGCCCGTCCTCGGTGATCACCGGCTCGACAGGGTTGGAATAGAGCGCTTCCAACGCCGGGTCTGGCGGGGTGGGGTTGAAATAACGCGCATCCAGCGAGCCGGGCCCGAAGGCCAGCAGTATGAAAAGGCCGATCAGACCGAAAAGCACGGCCGCCAGCCGCAATACCCACGCCATGCTTCCCCCAATATTCTGTAATGGCTTGGTAAAGTGTTGCTCGAAAGCCGGAGGCAGGCAAGGCAAATCCGGTTATGTGACGGCTTGGCGCTGGGCGAAGCGGGATTCTCGATAAAGGCCCGAGCGGACGATCTCCACCAGACGTTCACCGGCGCGGAAAACCTGCTCATGGGTGAGGTAAAGCGGCGCAAAGCCGAAGCGCATGATGTCAGGTGCGCGGAAATCCCCAATCACGCCCTCAGCGATGAGAGCCTGCACGATGGCATAGCCGTCTTCATGGACGAGGCTGACATGCCCACCACGCTGTGCGGACGGGGCGGAGATGGTGGCAAGGCCCAGCGGCGAGACCGCTTCGAGGAAGGTATCGCCCAGCGCGCGGGCCCTGGCCTCCACCTCGCCCATATCCACCCCGTCAAACGCGCTCAGAGCCGCGTGGAGCGCCGTCAGGGAGAGGATGGAGGGCGTGCCCGCCGCAAAGCGCGAAACGCCTCCAGCGGGCTTGTACCCGTCTTTAAACGCAAACGGTGTGGCATGGCCCATCCAGCCTGAAAGCGGCTGGCTGAACGCGTCCGCCATATCGGGACGGCAATAGATGAAGGCCGGTGCGCCCGGCCCGCCATTAAGATATTTATAGCCGCAGCCGACCGCGTATTTCGCGCCATCGCGTTCCAGCGTCAGATTGACCACACCGGCGGCGTGGGAGAGATCCCAGATGATTGCCTTGCCAAGCCGGTCTGCCTCGCGCTCCTCGGCCGCGATATCGACGATGGCCGCCGTCTTGTAGTGCACCGCGCTCCTGACCAGCACCTCAAAACCATCGGGCAGGCCCGCCACGCCGGCACCCGGCTTGATATAGGTGAAGGGCGTACCCGAAAGGGCGGACAGCCCCTCCATGATATAGCCATCGGTCGGGAAGTCGCCGCGCTCCACCGCCACACCCTTGCGCCCTTTCAAGATGAGGCCGGCGGCCAGCTTGAAAAGGTTCACCGAGACAGAATCGCAGGCAATCACGCTGTTTTCGGGCCCGCCGATCAGGCGGGCAATACGTGCACCGGTGCGCAGAGGCAGCCCCATCCAGTCGGCCGTATTCCACGAGGCAATCAGATCCCTGCCCCACTCCTCGCCCGCAGCGCGGGCAAGCGCCTCCAGCGCCGGCTTCGGGGGAGGGCCGAGCGAATTGCCGTCGAGATAGGTCAGCGCGGGCGGCAGATCGAACAGGCGCGCCGTTGCGGTGAAGGGATTATCCCGGTCAAGCCCGCGGGCTTCGTCAAGCGTCATCAGGCAAGCTCCCTCAGGACAGCGCGGACGGGCGAAGCGTCCATGCCTTCCAGCTTCAACGGCAGGGCGATGAGTTCATAGCGCCCTTCATCCACCTCATCGAGGATGAGACCTTCAAGAATGCGCATATCATGGGCGGCGACGCGCTTGTGCGCGTCCATGGTCTTGGAGGTTTCCGGGTCAACCGAGGGCGCATCCACCCCGATCAGAACCACACCGAGAGAGGCGAGATAATCGATGGCATCGGGCGAGATCGCCGTAAACTCGCTATCCCACTCATCACGCGGCGCCTGCCGCCAGGTGCGGATCAGCACGCGTTCGGGCACACTCTCTGCGCAGACCCGTGTGATCTGCAACTCGACGGTGAAGCGCGTCACGACCGGCCATTCGCCTAGACAATGGATCACAGCGCATTCACCCAGATACGGTTCCAGCGCGAGCGAGGCCATGTCGGCCCCGTCTGCCTGATAGTGCAGCGGCGCATCGCCATGCGCGCCGGTATGGGTGGAGATCGTCAGTTTGGACACATTGACCGGCGAACCCTGCCCCATGTCCCAGGTGCGCTGGAACTCCACCGGCGTATCGCCCGGCCAGACCGGCAGGCCGGGGCGAATGACAGGGGAGATGTCGATAATGCGGGTCATGGGGATGATTGAACCTATAACGGCCCTCTACCCATGATCCCGCCATCGACGACCAGGCACTGGCCGGTCATGTAGCTGGATGCGTCCGAGGCGAGGAAGTGGATGGCGGCGGCCATATCCTCCGGCTGGCCGACACGCTGGAGCGAGAAATTGCGCTTCATCATGTCATCAAGGCCGGGATTGGAGGTGAGCGCGTTCGCCAGCTTGGTCTCGGTGAGGCCGGG
>JBJHCI010000065.1:0-8462 GCA_050485925.1 Maricaulaceae bacterium | reverse complement strand
GGCTTCACAATAGGCCATGCCCGGCGCGGTCTTGTGTCCGCAGAAGCGGAAGCTGGCGTCGGCCGGATCGCCCACGGGCCATTTGCACATCCCCTCGCGCAGGGTCAGCACAGTAGCATAATCACCGGAGGGCAGCACATGCGGCTCGACCGGTGCGGGGGGCGGCGCTACAGGGCGCAGGGCTGGAGCCGCTGCGCCATTGCTGGCTGTCGGCTTGGCGCGGGCCGCGGCCGGTGCCGCCTGCCGTGGGCGCGGGGTCAGTTTGGGCGGGCTGGCGCGCCGGGTCGGCCGTGAGGGGGCAGCGCGGCCCGACAAGCCCAGCCTGTGTACTTTGCCGATCACCGCATTGCGCGTGACACCGCCCAGTTGCTTGGCGATCTGGCTGGCGCTGAGGCCATCGGCCCACAGCTTTTTCAGGGTTTCCACACGTTCATCAGTCCACGCCATGGCGGTGCGCTCCTCGCCTGCTACGCTCCAGAAATGACCCCAGTCCTTGGTGCCGCCCAATGGGAACCGCCTAGATATTGGGGTCGAACACGAGATACAGTATCGGGCGGTTACTGAAGCACAAGATGCGCTACTGATTCGGACGTGGAAAACTTCGCCATCGCGCACTCGCTTCCCGGCCCCGGCCCGTGCTAGAGGGGGCGTGACATTTCAGTTCAGGAAGGAAGGCCGATGCCGGATCTTGCCGATGCCAGCGAGAGTCAGCCGTCCGTGCAGATCGCCTCGGCGCCGCCTGCGCCGCGCGATATCGGTGCGGTCAACTGGCTGGGGCTGTGGACGCTCTACAAGAAGGAGGTCCGGCGCTTCTTGAAGGTCAGCTTCCAGACCGTGCTCGCCCCTGTCGCCACGACGCTGCTTTTCATGATGGTGTTCGCGCTGGCCATTGGCGTGACGCGTGACGCGCCGGGCGGCGTGCCGTTCGTGATGTTCCTGGCCCCTGGCCTCATCATGATGGGGCTCCTGAACAATGCCTTTGCCAACTCGTCCTCGTCGCTGATCGTGGCGAAGGTGCAGGGCAATACGGTTGATTTCCTGATGCCGCCCTTGTCACCGGGCGAGCTGGCTGCCGCTTTCATCGGCGGCGCGGTGACGCGCGGCGTCATCGTGGCGCTCGCCTCTGCGGTGGTGATCGTGCCCTTCGTCTCCCTGCCGGTCACCCATGTCTGGGCGATCATCTTTTTCGGGGCAGGGGCTGCGGCCATGCTCGGCATGGTGGGCGTGATTGCGGGTGTCTGGGCGGAGAAATTCGATCATCTCGCCGTGATCACCAATTTCGTCATCATGCCGATGACCTTCCTTTCGGGTACGTTCTACTCGATCTCCATCCTGCCCGAGCCGTTCCAGACCATCAGCCATATCAACCCGTTCTTCTATCTCATTGACGGGTTCCGCTATGGCTTTATCGGCTATGCCGACGGCGATATCGCCATTGGCGTCGCGATGGTGCTTGCCATCAACGCCGCGCTGCTGGCCGCGACTTATTTAGTGCTGCGCTCCGGCTGGCGCCTGAAAACCTGATCTGTCCCCGTCTTTGCTGGAGTTCGTCTGCACATGCCTACACCGCTGTTTGATACCTATGCCCCGCCTGCGCAGATTTTCGAGCGCGGGGAGGGCGCCTATCTCATCGAGCGTGGAGGCGAAAAGTATCTCGACTTCATCTCCGGCATTGCAGTGAACGCGCTGGGCCATGCCCATCCCAAGGCTGTGGCGGCGTTGAAGGCGCAAGCGGACAAGCTCTGGCACACCTCCAACATGTTCACCGTGCCGGGTCAGCTGGAACTGGCGGCGAAATACTGCAAGGACAGCTTCGCCGAGCGTGTCTTTTTTACCAATTCGGGTACTGAGGCCGTGGAATGCGCGATCAAGACCGCGCGCCATTATCACTACGCCAACGGCCGGCCTGACCGCTATCGCATCATCACCTTCACCGGCGCGTTTCATGGCCGCAGCTATGGCGCGATCAATGCGGGCGGCAATCCAGCCTATCTGGAAGGCTTCGGCCCGCGCATGGAAGGTTTCGATCAGGTCGCTTTCGCTGACCATGAGGCCGTCAAAGCCGCGATCACCGAGGAAACGGCGGCCATCATCGTGGAGCCGGTGCAGGGCGAGGGCGGTGTACGTGCCATTCCCGATACCTGCCTGCGCGGCTTGCGCGAGCTGTGCGACGAACACGGCCTTCTGCTCATCTATGACGAGGTGCAGTCAGGCGCCGGCCGCACCGGCAAACTGTGGGCCCATGAATGGGCGGGCAGCGCGCAGCCCGACATCATGGCGGTCGCCAAGGGCGTGGGTGGCGGCTTCCCGATGGGGGCCTGCCTGACGACCGACGAGGCAGGTGCTCACATGATTGTCGGCACGCACGGCTCCACGTTCGGCGGCAACCCGCTGGCCATGGCGGTGGGCAATGTCGTCTTTGACGAGTTGACCGCGCCGGGCTTCCTGGAGCATGTCGTGGAGGTATCCAACTTCCTTACCCAGCAGCTGCATGGCCTCGCTGATACCCACAAGGACAAGGTGGCCGAGGTGCGCGGCAAGGGGCTTCTGGTGGGGCTGAAACTGCAAGACGGCTATGTGAACAAGACGCTGGCAAAGCAGGCGCGCGATCACCATCTGCTGATCGGCGCCGCGGGCGACAATGTGGCCCGTATGGCCCCGCCGCTGATCATCGAGGAAACCCATGCCCGCGAGGCCGTCAACGCGCTGGATGCGGCGTTGAGCGCGCTGAAAGAGGGCTAGAGACTCAAAAAGGTTCGTTATGAACGAGTTCACGACCGGCCAGATTCCGGAGCAGGCTCCGGACGCTTTGGGCCGGGATGACGATGCCGTGGCCGCCTTCCAGATTGAGGCGCGGCCCGTTTCCGGCCGTATCGCCCGCCTTGGCGCGGTGGCTGACCAGATTATCGGTGCCCACAACGCCCCGGCCAGCGTCTCTGCGCTGACAGGTGAGGCTGTGCTGCTGGCCCTGCTAGTCGGTGACACGCTGAAATTCAACGGCCGGCTGGTCGTGCAGGCCAGCGGTGCCAACGCCGCGCCCGGCGGTGTGGACGGTCAGGGCGCGGTGTCCTTCGTCGTGGCCGATTACGTGCCGGGCGAGGGCGTGCGTGGCTATGCGCGTTATGACGCGGAGAAGATCGCCGCGCTGGAGGCGGAGTTCGGCCCGCGGCCCGGCGCGCAGCGCCTGCTGGGCGAGGGCGCGTTTGCCATGACGCTCGATCAGGGCGCGGACATGGACAGTTATCAGGGCGTTGTCGCGCTGGACGGGCCGAGTCTGGCTAGCTGTGCCGAGCACTATTTCGCCCAGTCCGAACAGGTGCCCACTCGTATCCGTCTGGCTGTCGGTCAGGAAATGCTGGCGGGCGGCGAGACGCGCTGGCGCGCGGGTGGCGCGATCCTTCAGCGCATCGCGGGCGACGAGAATCGGGGTGATGACCCCCATGCCTTCGAGGATGCGCGCGCCCTCTTTGATACGGTGGAAGATTCAGAGCTGCTGGATCCGAACATCTCTTCGGGCCGTCTTCTCTACCGGCTCTTCCATGAGGAGGGCGTGCGCTTGCACAGCTCGCGCGCTGTGGAACGGCGCTGCACCTGCGACCGGGAGCGTCTGGTCCGCATTCTGGCGGGTTTCCCGCCTGAGGATCATGCCGAGATGATGCGGGACGGCCGGATCGTTATGACCTGTCAGTACTGCAACCGGGACTGGGGCTTCAACGCGGCGGAAATCGCGGCGGCGGGCTAGCTCCGCCAGAAGGCGGGCGTGAACAGGGCCAGCATGGTCAGCACTTCCAGCCGGCCGACCAGCATGGTGAAGCTCATCACCCATTTGGCGGCATCGGGCAGAGGCTGGAATGTGCCAGCCGGTCCGATAATGTCGCCAAGGCCCGGTCCGACATTGGCGATGGTTGTCGCCGCGCCGGAGAGCGCCGTCACGGGATCCAGCCCGATCAGTGAGAGCGCTATGGCGGCTCCCACGAACGAGGCAAAGAAAAGGAATACAAAGCCCAGCACCGAGCGCACCGTCGCTTCGGGCACGGGCTTGCCGTCATAATGCACCGAACGCACCGCACGCGGGCGGGCATAGCGGTGCAGATAGGTGAGCATGGCCGAGGCTGCGACCTGATGGCGGAATATCTTGATCGAGCAGGAGCTGGAGCCCGCGCAGCCACCGACAAAGAACAGGATGAAGAAGATCATCACCGGCGCGGTGCCCCAGCCGGCGAAATCGGCACTGCCATAGCCTGTGCCGGTCATCACCGAGACGGCATTGACCGCTGCGACCCGCCAGGCGGGCAGGCCGTCCGTCTCCACATCGTTCAGCATCAGAAGTAGGGTCAACAGGGCGCAGGCGCCCAGCGCAACCGCCAGAAAGGTGCGTACCTGTGGGTCGGTGAGGATGCGGTCTGGCCGCCCCTGCACGGCGCGCAGATAGACGAGGAAGGGCAGGGCGGAGAGCAGCATGAAGACGAGCGCCACGAGGTCCGCGCCTTCCTCTGCCCAGGCGCCTATAGAGCCGTCATCGGTAGAGAAGCCGCCTGTGGCCACGGTGGTCATAGCGTGGGCGACGGCGTCAAACGCGTCCATCCCTGCAAAACCATAGGCCAGAAAGCAGGCGAAGGTCAGGACCAGGTAGATCAGCCCCACCGCGCCTGCGATCTCGCCTGCGCGCGGCAGGGCCTTGTCCACCTTGTCAGAGCTTTCCAGCCGGAAGAGCTGCATGCCGCCAATGCCCAGCACCGGCCAGATCGCCATCGCGGTGACGATAATGCCGATCCCGCCAATCCATTGCAGGATGGCCCGCCAGATCAGCACGCCTTCGGGCAGATCGCGCAAGCCTGTAAGGACGGTCGCACCGGTGGTGGTGATGCCGGACACGCTTTCAAAGACAGCGTCAGTCCAGCTCATCCCGATCCCGGCCAGATGCAGGGGGATTGCTGCGGCGAGCCCCAGCACGATCCATGAGCCGGAGGTGACTAGGATCGCGCCGCGCGCGTCGAGATCATAGGGCCGTCCCCGGCTGATCAGTGCCATGATGCCACCGGCGAAAATACACACGACAGCCGACCCGAAAAACGCGTGCGCGGATTGCGCGTCGGCGTGCAGGTCGATAATGGCGGGTATCAGCATGGCAATGCCGAGCGCAGCCAGAAGCGCGCCGAGCACAAAGATCACCGTTCGGGTGGAGGTGCTCACCAGAGCCCTGCAGGTTAGTGCCGGGTCGCCGGCATATAGGGCGTGTCCAGCGCGAAGGCGGGGACCGGAGCGTCAAACACCTCGCCATCCGGGCCGCGCATGCCGTACTGCCCGCTCATGAAGCCTGACGGGGTGGAGAGCGGTGCGCCAGACGTGTAGCGGAAGCTCGCGCCCGGCTCGATGATGGGTTGCTCGCCCACCACGCCATCGCCGCGCACGATACGCGTGCGTCCCTTGGCGTCGGTAATGCGCCATTCCCGGGTCATGAGCTGGATCGGCTCGCCCGAATGGTTTTCGATTTCGACCGTATAGGACCAGACATAGCGGCTCTCATCGGGCTCGGACTCTGTTTCCAGATAGTCCGGCTCGACGCGGATGATCACACCCTTGGTCTCGCTCTTGTACATGAACCTGAACGCTCCTTGAGACAGGGATGAGACACCCGATAAGCGCGCCGCACAAGGGGGAATGCTCATCGCGGGCCGCTTAAGGCTGCCCGCTGGCTCTCAGCGCTGATGCGCAGCCTGTTGCCCGGCCATTGAGGGGCAGAAGGAAAAGTTACGACGGTTTAATCCACAAACGAGAAATCGTCCGATAGCGTGCCCTGCAAAAAAGGGGGAGGTTACGATGTGGAACCACATTCTGTTCGTGCGTGGCGGTCCGCCACAGGGCGCGCCGGCTGATGCCAGCCTGCTCGCCCTGCGCCTGCTCACCGGCAGCTTCCTGATGTGGGAGACACAGGACAATATCCTGTCAGCCGAGCGCATGGCTGAATTTGTTGGCTTTGTGAACCATTATGGCTTCATTTTTCCCGAATTCATGGCACCGCTTTCGGTCTATGCCCAGTTCATCTGCGGGGCGCTGATCCTGCTCGGCGTGGTTACCCGCGCAGCAAGCCTGGTCATGGTGTTCAACTTCGTGGTGGCCATTGCGATGGTTCACTGGGGCGGCGATTTTCGTAACTGGTGGCCTGCGCTGGTATTGATCTTCATACCGCTCCATTTCGCTTTGGCAGGCCCAGGGCGCTGGTCAGTGGATCACTGGCTGGGGCGCCGGTCAGCGGGTCGCAACGCCGCGTCGGATGCGTGACAAACCTGCCGCGCTTTCACCACTAAACAGCGTTAATCGCGCATCTGCGCCTTAACACTGGCGGTTTTTTCGCGGTAACGTTCTGTTAACGGGCTGTCCTGCGGGCAGCAGAGGGACCGTGACATGCATGCTGGCGGCGTTTTGCGCCGATGCCGGCCAGACAAACAGGGGTGAGGGGAAGCTGGGCCGATGACATCTGAAGTCATGATCATGAACCGGCAGGCCGTAGCGCTCGCTGCTGACAGCGCGGTGACCTATGGCGGGGGGCCGGAGCCGGTCGTAACGCTGGAAGCGGAAAAGATCCTGCCGCTCAACGGGCAGGTTGCGCTTATGGTCTATTCGCGCGGCGATGTGCTTGGCCGGTCCTGGTCGCAGATCGCCCATGCCTTCCGGCAGGAGCATGGCAGCCGCCAGTTCGAGACCGTGTCGGAGTGTGCCAAGGCGTTCTTTGCCTTCGTTGACGGTAATCGCAAGCTGTTTCCCGAGCGCGAGGAGCGTGAGGACTTCGAGGAGCTGATGCGCGCCGCCTTCCTTACGCTTCTGAACCATGCGCGCGCCATGGCAAGCTATCCTGGCGCGGGGTATGAGGATGATGCAGAGGCCTTCGAGGCTGCGCTGGAACTTTATCGTGCCCACCTTGCCCATGACGAAGGTGGGCGTGCCCGGCCCGATCTTGATGTCTTCGAGAATCTGACCCGCGACCGTTTCTACGAGCTTTTCGGCGACATGCTGGACGGGCTGATATCAGAGGCGCTGGGTGCGTTCGGGCAGGAAGAGTCGATGCGTGCGCGCCTGTTCGACTTCGCCTACATGATCGTGACCAAGCCCGCCTTTCTTGAGCCCTTTGCAGGGCTGGTCTTTGCTGGCTTCGGAAAAAGCGATGTGTTTCCGGTCCTCGACCATCACTATGCCTCTATCCTGGTGGACGGGGTGATCAAGCGGGCGCATGACGAGACGACGGCAGTGGGCGTGGATGACGGGCCGAACGCCTTTGTGCGCACCTTTGCCCAGGCAGACATGACGCACGCCTTCCTGCGCGGCATCCATCCGCTCATGTTCGATATCATGATCTCGATGAATCTCGTGACCAACGAGACGGCCGCGGAAACCGCGCTGAAAGAAGCCGGTCTGGGGCCGGAAGCGGTTGGCGGGACGATGGAGGCACTCAGAAAGAACGCGCTGCCGGCCCTGACCGGCCAGTTTGCGCGCGCGGTCCAATCGGTCAGCCAGGCGGAGTTCATCGACCCGTTCATCCAGGTGGTAGCGGCGTCGGGCAAGCGCCAGATCGCGGAAACGGCCAAGTCTCTGGTTGAGCTGAACATACTGAAAAACAGCCTGCATATGACCCAGACCGGCGTGGGCGGTGATGTCGATGTGGTGATGATCTCGCAAACCGCCGGGCTGGAATGGTATGCTCGCAAGGCTTGAGGCCACGGGCGGAAGGAAGGACATAATGAGCCAGGATAATTCCAGACTGGATTTCGACCGTGCCCGCGCGGCCTTGGTGAAGGCACACAGGGAAAGCGCCATTGCGGTGCGCGCCCCGCGCCCGGCGGACCTGTCCCGCCTGCGCGAGGAAGAGGATCGGCGCCACCGGATCGAAACCCGCGCAGGCGCCTTCCGCATGGAAGTGCGGTCTGCGCTGGGCCTTGCCGACACGTCCGGCCCCTATTCGCCACTGCCGGTGTCGACTTCCGGCGTGCTGGGGGCTTCGCTGTGCGATGCCGATATATGCCTGCCGGACGCGCCTTCGGTGACAGCCAGCCCGGTTCCCGCAGCACATGCGGCCCCGCCGCCGCAAGCGGGCAAATCTGAGGCGCAAGACCTGTCAGCGGAAAAACCGGACGATCCTGTCGGGTCAGTCGTGACGGATGCGGACGAGGAGGGCGCTCCCGAGCCGGAAGCGCCCCACAAGCGCCGGAAATTCCTCGGGATATTCTAGTTCTTCAGCAGAATCTCGCAGATCGCTTCGAGTCCCTTCTGGTCGTCAGGCCCGAAGGCATCAGGGCTCTCAGAGTCCACGTCGAGCACGGCGGCCAGCGAGCCATCGGCGCGGAAGACCGGCACGACAATTTCCGAGCGCGAGCGGCTGTCACAGGCGATATGGCCGGGGAAGGCGTGCACATCGGGCACTAGCTGGGTCACTCCGCTCGCCGCAACCGCCCCGCACACCCCCTTGC
>JBJHCI010000064.1:0-8476 GCA_050485925.1 Maricaulaceae bacterium | reverse complement strand
CTGCGCGGTAACCGGTATAGCCGGGGCGGTGACCGGTATTGTGGGCACGCTGATGGCGCTGGAAGCGATCCGCCTGATCACCGGAGCGGGGGAACCCCTGATTGGCCGGGTGCAGATCATGGACGGGCTGTCCGGCAATCTGCGCACAGTGAAGCTCAGCCGCGATCCGGCCTGTCCAGCGTGCGGCGACCGCGCAGGCCGGCCCTGACGGCGCAATGCCCTCTGGCCTGAACCGGCAAAGCGGGCCAGCCTGTCCTCTCTCCGTCAGCCTTCATCCATACTGGCTCCGATGACCGCAAACCCGCCCATCCCGGCGAGCCCTGTGCTCGATTATCTCGAACGCAGCCGTTCCCACATCTTCCTCACCGGCCGGGCGGGCACGGGCAAGACCACGCTGACGCGCGCCCTGCTGGAAAGGCTGGGGCCATCGGCCGCCGTGCTGGCCCCCACCGGCGTTGCGGCCATGCAGGCGGGCGGGCAGACGCTGCATTCCTTCTTCCGCCTGCCGCCAAGGCTGGTCGAGCCCTCCGACATCCGCCGCCTGCGCCACGCCCGCGCGGTGAAGGCGCTGAAAACGCTCGTCATTGACGAGATTTCCATGGTCCGCTCCGACATGATGTGGGCCATTGATGCCAGCCTGCGGCTCAACCGGGAAAGCTCCGAACCCTTTGGCGGGGTGCGCATGATCGTGGTCGGCGATCTGGCTCAGCTGCCGCCGGTCGTCCGCGAGGAGGAGGCCGGCTATCTCGACATGGCCTATGGCGGGCCGTTCTTCTTCCACCCGCCCGTCTTCCGCGATGCGGGCTTCACGCTGGTCGAGCTGACGAAAGTTTTCCGTCAGGAAGACCCGGACTTTCTCAACATTCTCAACGCGGTGCGCACTGGCGAGCTGACTCGCGATGAGGGCGCGGTGCTCAATACGCGCGTCACGGGCCGCTCCGGCCTGGAAGCCAGCGCCACCCATGTCGTCCTCACCCCCACCAACGAGGCCGCCTTCCGCATCAATGCCCAGCGTCTCGATGCCCTGCCCGGCGCCCCCCAGCTCATTGAGGGCAAGACCGCAGGCCAGTTCGATGCGCGCATTCTGCCAACCGATGATCCGCTGATCCTGAAACGGGGCGCGCGCGTCATGCTATTAAGAAATGATCCGGGCGGGCGCTGGGTAAACGGATCGCTGGGCGAGGTGGTGGGCTTTGCCGATCCGGGCGTGATGGTGAAGATCGGCGAGGACGTACACCGGATCGAACCGGTGCAGTGGGACCGCCATGCCTATAATTTCGATGCCAGCGCCAGGACGCTGACCAAGGAAACGGTGGGCAGTTTTACCCAGATCCCCTTGCGTCTTGCCTGGGCGATGACAATACACAAGGCGCAGGGTCTGACGCTGGAACGGGTCTATCTCGATCTGCCAGGCCGCCTCTTCGCGCATGGCCAGGCCTATGTGGCGCTGTCACGCGCGCGCACGCTCGAAGGGATGGAGCTCTCGCGCCCCCTTCGCCCGTCCGACATCATCACCGACCAGCGCATCTTCGATGTGAGAAGCTATTGCGATTCCGCGCCTGACGGGGCGCTGGAGTAGGCCTACCCCGTCATATCCTCGCGCTCATTGATCTCTTTGGTGATGCGAGCGATGAGCTGATCCACACTCACCGTGCCGAGATCGCCATGATCGCGGTGACGAAGCGCGACCGTGCCCGCTTCCGCCTCGGCATCGCCAACTACCAGCATGTAGGGGATTTTGCGGGTCTGCGCGTTACGGATCTTCTTCTGCATGCGCTCGCCGGCGAGATCCGCCTCGGCGCGGATGCCTGAATGCACCGATTTGGTTTCGGCCTCGAACAGGCGTTTCTCCACCTCTTTGGCGTAGTCCTCGTGCCGGTCGGCGATCGGGATCACGACGGCCTGCACGGGCGCCAGCCATACCGGGAACTTGCCGGCATAGTGCTCGATCAGGAAGGCCACAAAACGCTCGTGAGAGCCCAGTGGCGCGCGGTGGATCACATAGACCGGCTGCTTGGAGCCGTCTTCTGACGTGTACTCCAGATCAAACCGCTTGGTGGCCATGAAGTCGAGTTGGTTGGTGGAGATGGCGTATTCGGTGCCGACCACCGACTTGGCCATGAAGTCCACCTTGGGCCCGTAGAAGGCCGCCTCGCCATCGACTTCCTTGTACGGATAGCCGGACTCGTCCATGGCCTCTTTCAGGATGCCAAGCGCCTTCATCCAGCCTTGCGTATCGTCGACGTATTTGTCGAGATTGTCGAAATCGGGCAGGGAAAGCCGCATCCAGAAATCCTCGATGCCGAACATGCGATAGTATTTCGCGTGCATGTGCATCACGGCCAGAAACTCGTCCTTGGCCTGATCCTCGCGGCAATAGATATGCGCATCGTTCTGGCAGAAGCCGCGCACGCGCATCAGGCCGCTAAGCCCGCCGGAGGCCTCATAGCGATAGACCTGTCCGTATTCCGACAGCCGCACCGGCAGATCGCGATAGCTCCACTGGTCATGGGCATAGATCATGTGATGGTGCGGGCAGTTCATCGGCCTGAGATAGTATTCCTGCTCGTCGATCATGATCGGCGCGTACATATCGTCCGCGTAGTACGGCAAATGGCCGGACTTGTGATACAGCTCGCCCTTGGTGATGTGCGGCGTGGAGACGCGCTGATAACCCGCCTTGCGCTCTTCCTGACGGGCGAGATGCTCCAGCTCGTCGCGGATCACATTGCCGGCCGGCAGCCAGAGCGGCAGGCCAGCACCCACCTCTTCCACGATGGTAAAAAGCCCCATCTCCCTGCCGATCTTGCGGTGATCGCGCTTGGCCTGTTCCTCAAGGCGCAGGATTTCCGCATCCAGCTCTTCCTTGCTGTCAAAACACAAGGCGTGGATGCGCTGGAGCTGCGGGTTTTTCGCATCCCCGCGCCAATAGGCACCGGCGATGGAGCGCAGCTTGAAATGGCCTACCTGGCCGGAATGATCGACGTGCGGGCCGCGGCACAGATCGACGAAATCGCCCAGCTTGTAGAAGCTGACCGAGTCCAGACCATCGCCTGCCACGCTCTCATCACCGGTTTCCTTGGCAATAGCCGTAGAGCCCTTGTCGCGCAGCAGCTCCAGGAGCTCGACTTTGAAGTCCTGCTTTTCACGGCGCATATAGTCGATGGCCTGATCGATCGGCAATTCCTCCCGCACCATGGGAATACGCTTCTTGCGCATCTCTTTCATGCGCTTCTCGATCTCGGTGAGATCTTCAGGCGTCAGCGTATTGGGCAGGTTGATGTCGTAATAGAAGCCGGTCGCGGTCGCCGGCCCCACACCGAAACGGGCTTCGGGCCAGATTTCCTTCACGGCAGCGGCCATCAGGTGGGCCGCCGTATGGCGCTTCGTATCAAGGGGAAAATCTTGCTGGGACATCGGCTTCTTGACGATCAAATGTGGGACAGGGCTTCGGATTTAAGCGCGTGCGCCGCACAAGTCCATGACCGGATTCCACGTGAATGTAATATTATTACATCGTGACGCGTTTCAACGCATCCTGCCAGCCTGAAATCAGGCGCTGACGACTGGCTGTATCGGCTCCCGGCGCGAAGCTGCGCTCGGCCTTCCACAGGCGCGCCGCTTCGGAGAGATCGCTGAAAATCCCCGCGCCCAGCCCGGCAAGGAAGCCCGCGCCCCAGGCGGTCGTCTCGGCATTGACCGGGCGCACCACGTCCAGCGCACAAATATCCGAAAGGCGCTGCAGGAAGGCGTTGTTGGCGACCATGCCGCCATCGACTTTCAGCCGCGTCGCTGCCGCCCCGTCCGCGCGCATAGCGGTCAGCAGGTCATGGGTCTGCAATGCGGTAGAATCCAGCGCAGCGCGCGCGATCTCGGCCCGTCCCGTGCCGCGTGTGATGCCGGTGATCATGGCGCGCGCATCCGGGTTCCAGTGCGGCGCGCCAAGCCCGGTAAACGCCGGCACCAGATAGACCGGCGCGTCCGGGTCCGCGCTCTCGGCCAGCGCCTCCACCTCGGAGGCTTTGGCGATGATCCCCAGCCCGTCACGCAGCCATTGTATCGTTGCACCGGCCGAGAGCACCGAGCCCTCCAGCGCGAAGCTGGATTTGCCGTTCAGCCGCCAAGCCGTGGTGGCCAGCAGCCGGTTCTGCGAAAGCACCGGCGCGTCGCCAGTATTGAGCAGCATGAAGGCGCCCGTGCCATAGGTGGATTTCATCTCTCCGGGGGTAATGCAAGCCTGCCCTATGGCGGCGGCCTGCTGGTCGCCGGCGGACCCTGTAATGGGTAAAGCGCGGCCGAGTACCGACTTGTCAGCCACGCCGAGCTCGCCTGCGCAATCGACGACTTCCGGTAGAATGGCGCGTGGGACGTTGAACAGCCCTAGAAGCGTCTCGTCCCAGTCCTGCGCCTCTAGATTATAGAGGCTTGTCCGGCTGGCATTGGTGGCATCAGTGACATGGCACTTACCCCGTGTCAGCCGCCAGATGAGGAAGCTCTCCACCGTGCCGAAGGCCAGCTTTCCAGCCTCCGCCTTTTTGCGCGCGCCCGGCACATTATCGAGTATCCAGCCGATCTTAGTGGCGGAGAAATACGGGTCCAGCACCAGCCCTGCGCGCCTGGCCACCTCCGCGCCCGCGCCCTCGCTTTCCAGCTTCGTGCAAATCTCGCCCGTGCGCCGGTCCTGCCAGACAATGGCGTTGTGCACCGGCTCGCCCGTCTGCCGGTCCCAGAGAAGGGTTGTCTCGCGCTGATTGGTGACGCCCAGGCAGGTGATCTCGAAGTCTTTCGCTTCGCCGGCCTTGATGGCCTTGCGCGCGGTGGAGAGCACGGTGGCCCAGATCACTTCCGGGTCATGCTCCACCCAGCCGGGCCGGGGGTAGATCTGGTTGAACTCTTCCTGCGCCAGTGCGATCACGCTGCCCGATGTGTCAAAAACAATCGCCCGGCTGGAGGTCGTACCCTGATCGAGGGCCAGAATGGCGGGCGCTTTCGCTGAGCGGCTGAACATGAAATCCTCCCCCGATGCCAAGACGATGGCAAGCCAGTGAGAATGGAGGCTAAACTCGCTTCAACTGGAAGATAAGGGGGGAAGATGCGCCCGTTCGAACCGCAAATCGTGGAAAGCCCGACCGGCGCGCGCCTGGCACTGCGCGTGATGGAGGCTGAAGGCCCGGCCAGGGGCATCGTGATGATCCATCATGGGTTGGCCGAACATTCAGGCCGCTATCAGCGCTTTGCCAACTATCTCAGCTCTCGCGGCTTTCATGTCAGCGCGCACGATCATCGCGGCCATGCGCTTACCACTGCACCGGATGCGCCGCCCGCCGTCTATGCGCTCAAAAACGGCTGGAACAAGGTGATGGGCGATGCCCGCTTCGTGCGTGAACACATGCAGAAACGCTTTCCGGGCCTGCCGGTAATCGTGTTCGGTCACTCCATGGGCGGGGTAATCGCCATGAACCAGGCCATGGACGAGCATCCCCATCTGGCCGGCGTGGCGGTATGGAACGCCAATCTGGCGCTCGGCAGCCTGGCCGGGCTGATGCGCGCCGTGCTGTGGCTGGAAGGCTTTATCCGTAAACGGACCGAGCCGAGCCTGTGGATCAATGCGCTGACCTTCGAGGCGTGGGGAAAGCGCATGAAAAAGGCCCGCACCGCCTTCGACTGGTTGTCGCGCATCCCTGAAGAGGTCGACGCCTATATCAACGACCCGATGTGCGGCTGGCCGGCCTCGCGCGCGCTGTGGAGCGATTTTATCACCGGGTTTGAGCGCGGCGAGGATGGCGCGCGGCTGGAAAACATGGCGCGCGACCTACCCTTCCACATCGCAGGCGGCGGCGGCGATCCCGCGACCAATAACGGCAAGGCGATCAAGACGCTGCAGGCGCGGCTCTACAATACGCGCTTTACCCGCGTAACGGTGCGCATGGACCCGAAAGGGCGGCATGAAACCCTGCACGATACCGGCTTTGAGCAGGCGATGAGCGACTTTGCCGACTGGGCGACGCGCATCATCGAAGAAGGGCGCGAACAGGCATGACGATCGAACATATCCCCCAGCGCAAGGGGTTGCGCCTGCGCGGCCTGCTCGGACGGCGCATGGCGCGCAAGGCGGGTCGCGAGAGTCTGGCTCCCGGCATTGATGCCACCCATGCCCGCGCCCGTATGGACAAGGCTGGCCGCCAGATGCCTATGCCCAAGGGTGTTGTGGTCACCACGGTGGTCGTGGGCGGGATTGACGGGCTCAGCTTTGCGCTGGAAGGCGCGCGACAGGGCGTGCTGGTCTATCTGCATGGCGGCGGATATTCGCGCGGCTCCGCACTCAGCCATCGCGCGCTGGTCGCCCGCATGGCGAAGGCATTTTCGCTAAATGCCATTTCGGTCAATTACCGCATGGCACCAGAGCACCCCTGCCCTGCGGCCATCGAGGATGCGGTCTGTGCTATTCAGGCGGTCATGGCTGAGGAGAAAGGCTCGGTGATCCTGTCGGGCGATTCCGCTGGCGGCGGGTTGGCGCTTTCGGCCACGCTGCGTCTGCGCGATGCGGGCGAGCGCCTGCCTGACGCGCTCTATCTCATCTCGCCCTGGACCGATCTGTCGATGAGTGGAGAAAGTGTGACAGCCAAGGCTGCGCGCGATCCCATGCTGCACCCGGACTATCTTGGCGCGGGCGGCCAGCTCTATCTCGGCGGACGGGCGGGCGATGACCCGGAGGCCTCACCCCTCTTCGCTGACCTGAAGGGCCTGCCGCCAACCCTCATCCAGGTTGGGTCAGACGAAATCCTCCTTAGCGACTCCACGCGTCTGGCTGAAAAGCTCGAAGCGGGGGGCGTGCCGGTTGATTGCGAAATCTGGGACGGGATGTGGCACGATTTCCAGATATTCTCCCCCCTCATCCCGGAAGCCGACTGGGCCATTGACCGCGCACGGGTCTGGGTGGAGCTGCAGCTGGCTTAAGGAGCGCTAAACCGCTTCCCAGTCTGCGTCATCGCGCCTGCCAAGGGTGTGCGCAAAGCCGGTGGCAAGGCCTTCCCAGTTCTGGGTGATGATGCCGTCTGCGGTCTTGTACCAGGACGGGCAATCCCCGGCCCAGACGGTTCTGGAGAGACGTGTCTGCAGGGCGGCATTATAGCGGCTTTCTGCCTCCGGCCTGACCGACAATGATTTCAGTCCACCATCAAGAATGAGGCTCACCTTGTCGGCGATGTATTCGGCCTGCCGCTCCACCATGAAGATGATGGAGTTGTGGCCCAGATTGGTGTTCGGCCCGTAGAGCATGAAGAGGTTCGGGAAACCAGCCACCGCCACCCCCTTGTAGGCGCGCGGCGATGCGCCCCACGCTTCGCGCAAACTGCGGCCACCTGCGCCGGTCACCTCCAGCGTCGGCAGGACTTCGGTGGTCACAAAGCCGGTGGCCATGATCAGCGTATCGGCAGGGATGATCTCCCCATTGGTCGTTTCCACCCCGTCGGGGAGGATGCGGCTGATACCATCGGTGACGAGGCGGACATTCTCGCGCTGCATCACCTCGAAATAGTCGTTGGAGAGCAGGATACGCTTGCAGCCCGGCGCATAGTCCGGCGTCAGCTTCGCGCGCAGGTCGGGATCCTTGACGCCTTTGGCGATCTTGC
Organism: Maricaulaceae bacterium; assembly: GCA_050485925.1. Classification (GTDB taxonomy): domain Bacteria; phylum Pseudomonadota; class Alphaproteobacteria; order Caulobacterales; family Maricaulaceae; genus Glycocaulis. Next base: position 845 of record JBJHCI010000064.1, on the reverse strand, counting down.
GCTTGGCGGTCCAACGCGTGAAACGGCTGGCAAGCGATCCTCTGACGAACGCCGAATAGCGCAGCTCATGGATGAGAAAACTCCCCAGCCGGTAAAGCCGCTGCCAGCCGGGAATATGGGCAAAGGCCCATTTCTCAAACTTGGTGAAGGCCCGGTCCGGCTTGGAAATGATCCAGTTCGGTGTGCGCTGGAAAACGGTCAGCTCACGCGCGCGTTCACTCACCTCCGGCAGAAGCTGGATGGCGCTCGCCGCATTGCCGATCAGCGCCACGCGCTGACCGTCCAGCTTCACCGAATTGTCCCAGCGCGCCGTGTGCATGACCGGTCCGGCGAAATCCGACAGGCCCGCAATCTCAGGCATGAAGGGTTCGGAGAGCTGGCCGACCGCACTGATCACCACGCGCGCGCGCGTCTCGCTGCCATCGGTAAACCGCACTCGCCAGCGGCCTTCGCCCGCGTCAAATGTCAGTGAACGGACGATAAGGCTGGGTCGCAGATGCAGGCCAAGGCCGAAGCGCTCTGCGCAAGCCTCGAAGTAGTCAAGTATCTCCGCCTGAAGCGCGTATTTCCGGCTCCAGTCAGCTTTAAGCGCAAAGGAGAAGGAATAGAGGTGGCTCGGCACGTCGCAGCCCGCGCCGGGATAGCGGTTATCGCGCCAGACGCCGCCAAATCCGTCTGATTTCTCCGCGATCAGGAAATCGTCGAGACCACGCTTCTTCAGATGATGGCCCATGGCGATGCCGGACATGCCCGCCCCGATGACAAGCGTGTCCAGCCTCTCCGGCACGGGCGTCTCACTTGGCATAGAGGCTTTCAATCGTCTCCCGGTGGCGCTCTATCACCAC
>JBJHCI010000063.1:4387-8563 GCA_050485925.1 Maricaulaceae bacterium | reverse complement strand
GGCCGCATGTAGCCCCGCGCGGTCCATTTCAAAGTCGGCAACCCAGCGGCGCGCGAAGCTTCCGCTCGTGACGTCCCGCACAATCTCGTCAAAAACCGGGCGGACGGCCGCGCCGATCTTTCCCTCCACCCCGTGCGCGCCGAATTCGGCCGTGTCGGAGATGGCCGCATACATGCCGGCGATCCCGCGCGTGTGGATCAGCTCGGCGATGTATTTGAGCTCATGCACGGTGTCGATATAGGCCATGGCCGGGCTGATCCCGGCGCGGATCAGCGCCTCATAACCCTCGCGCGCCAGGGCGCACATGCCGCCGACCAGCACGGCCTGCTCGCCCAGAATATCGGCCAGCGCCTCCTCGCGGAAACTGGTCGTGCCAATGCCTGCCCGCCCGCAGCCAAGACCTTTCAGGTAAGCCAGAGCAATTGCATCCGCCTCGCCTGATGCATCCTGATGGACGGCGCGGAAACCGATGAGACCGCCGCCCTTCAGATAGGTTTCGCGCACCGCCCCGCCCGGCCCCTTGGCGGCGGCCAGGATCACATCGCAATCGGCGGGCGGGGTCATGAGGCCATACTCGATGGAAAAGCCATGACACAGGACAATCCCCTGGCCCGGCTTGCGGTTTGGGACGATATGTTCGTTCCAGATTGCGCCATGGGCTTCGTCTGCCGCCAGAAGCGAGATGAGGTCTGCGCGCGCGGCCGCTTCGGCAAGGCTCACCACCTCGAACCCGTCAGTTTCGGCCTTCGCGCGGCTGGGCGAGCCGTCTCGCAGGGCGATGATGATGTTTTTCACGCCATAATCGCGCAAGTTCAGCGCATGGCTGCGTCCGTGATTGCCATAGCCGATAATCGCCAGCTGACGCCGGTGAAGCGGGGCCATGTCGATATCGGCTTCATAGAGCGCGCCGTGCATCAGCTTTCCTTTTCAATCGCTCGCCTCATGGTTGTCAGCGCAGCCTGCGGATCGTCTGCGGGCAGGCGCGGCCAGCCACCATGCTGGTTGGCAAACCAGGTGAACTGGCGCTTGGCATAGCGCCGCGAGTCCGTCTTGGCCTGCACGACCGCCTCCTCCAGCGTCATCTCCCCATCGAGATGGGCCAGAAGCGGGCGCAGGCCCACCGCCTTCATGGCGGGCAGGTTCCGATCCAGCCCGCGCGCGTGGAGCGCCCTGGCCTCGCCGAGCGCGCCGGCCGCCATCATCGCATCGAAGCGCGCCTCGATGCGGGCGTAGAGCTCTGCCCGGTCAGGCTGGAGCACGAAACCGGTCCAACTCCCTTCAGACAGAAGCGGCCGGGTCTCGGCGTGGACCTCCGCCATCGTCCGTCCGGTGGTGGTCACGACCTCGATCAGGCGGATGAGGCGCTGGCTGTCTCCGGGCCTGATTCTGGCCGCACCCTCCGGATCAAGCTCAAATGCGCGTTCGCGCAGCGCCTCATACCCTTTTCCGGCCAGTTCGATAGTAGTTTCGCGCACCTTTGAGGGTATGGGGGATACAGGGGCGATACCTTGCGTGAGGGTTTTGAAATAAAGCCCTGTACCACCGACAAAAATCGCCTTTCGCCCCCGCGCATTTATGGTGGATAAGGCCCCTAAAGCGGCCTCTGCCCAGCGTCCGGCAGACCAGCGTTTCGACGCATCAGCATGGGCGAAGAGATGGTGCGCGATGCCGCCCTTTTCAGCTTCGGATGGTTGCGCGGACAGGATCGCAAGCCCTTGATAAAGCTGCATGGAATCGGCGTTGATAATCTCCGCGCCGATTGCCTTGGCGAGCTTTACCGCCAGCGCCGTCTTGCCCGAGGCGGTAGGCCCGGCAAGCAGTATGGCGTCTGGCCCAGCCATCACGAAAAGCCGTTATGGTCTAATGCTTTGCAGGATATACTGACCCTGGCGGTTGAGGCTGAACAGGACCGGCGCACCGGCCTCTCCGGCTGCCGCCCGTGCCAGCTGGCGCGCTTCATCGACGGTTGTTACCTGTGTCCAGGCAATCTCTTCCACCACATCACCCACCCGCACTTTTCCGGCGGCATCGGACCCGGCTTCAACCGCCGTTACCACCAGCCCGCGCGCATCGGGATGCAGGCGGTGCATGCGCCGCAGCGCATCGGTGATGGGTGCGAGGGTGAGGCCAAAAACCGTTCTGGCAGAAGGCCCTAGCGGAGCGGCGTCCTCTTCCGCGCCGACCGGGCGGGCGGGCACCGCCTCGTCCTCGGCAAGGCGCGCCACCTCCACCTGCAGCGTCATCGGGTCACCCCGGCGCAGAATGTCCACCTCCACACGGCGGCCGATTTCAGTATCGGCAACCATGCGCGGCAGGCGGCGGTCATCGGGTACGGGCTGTCCGTTGAAGGCGAGGATCAGATCACCGCGTTCGATACCCGCCGCATAAGCCGGACCGTCCGGATCAACACGGCTGACAATGGCACCACGCGGCGCAGAAAGGCCAAGCGCTTCAGCGACATCGCTGGTCACGGCCTGCACGTTGACACCCAGCCAGCCCCGGCGCGTTTCGCCAAACTCGGAAAGCTGGCGGATGATCGGCGCAGCGATGTTGGAGGGGATGGAAAAGCTGATCCCGACGCTGGCACCGGTCGGCGAGAAGATCGCCGTGTTCACGCCGACCACCTCGCCATCCATGTTGAAGAGCGGGCCGCCGGAATTGCCCCGGTTGATGGCGACATCGGTCTGCAGATAGTCATCATAACGTCCGCCAATCTCGCGCCCGCGCGCGGAGATCACCCCCGCGGTGAGCGAGCCGCCCAGCCCGAACGGATTGCCGATCGCGATCACCCAGTCGCCCACGCGCGCGGCGTCGCTATCGCCGAACCGCACGGCCGGGAAACGGGCCGATCCGCCACGAATGCGCAGCACGGCAAGGTCTGTCGCCGGGTCCACGCCCACGATATCGGCAGGCAGGGTGCGGCCATCTGTGAAGACCACTTCCACCTCGTCGGCCTCGTCGATGACGTGGTTATTGGTGACCACCAGGCCGCTCGGATCGATGATGAAGCCGGAACCAAGCGAGTTGGCGACGCGCGGATTATCTCCCAGCAGGTCGTTGAACCGCTCCAGCGGCGAGCCCGGCGGGAAGGTCGGCATGGAGCCCTGCTGGCGCATGCGCTGGGCCGCGGAAATATTCACCACGGCCGGCGAAAGCTGATCGGCAAGATCGGCAAAGCCTTCGCGCGGCTGTGCACCGAGCGGTGCGGTCATGACAAGGGCAGCAAGGCTGGCGAGGGCCACGAGGGCACGCATGGGCAACTCCGGTGCAGGCGATTTTTCTTTACCTTAACCGGATGTATCGCCCGTCACACCCCGCCGCAACAGGTGAGGCGATCCCTCACGCCCCGCCATGCATCAGGGCGACGATGAAGACGCCCACCGCCACCGCTACCAGTCCGGCAATACGCAGCTGGCCGGCGGGGGCGGCAGATGCCATTTCGGCAAGCTTCTTCATGCCGGAGGGCGCCAGAGCATAGGCGAGCCCCTCAAGAACGAGGGCCACGCCCAGCCCGATGATCAGCCATTCCAGCAAGGCGCGGAGCCCTAGTTACGCTGGACCCGCGACGGATTCTGGAAGAACTCGAAGAACTCTGAATCCGGGCTGATGATGATCGGCGTATTGTCACGCAGCGCCGTTTCGTAGGCGAGCATGGAGCGGTAGAAGGCAAAGAACTCCGCATCCTGCCCATAAGCACGGGCGAAAATGCCGGTACGCGTACCATCGCCCTCACCGCGAATACGGTCAGCTTCCGCACGGGCATTGGCCAGGATCACCACGGCCTCGCGATCCGCATTGGCGCGGATTTCCCGGGCGCGTTCCTCACCCTGTGCGCGGATAAGGGCCGCTTCCTGCTCACGCTCGGAGCGCATCCGATCAAACACGCGCTCGGCGATCTGCTGGGGCAGGTCGGCGCGCAGGATACGCACATCGATCACCTCAATGCCGAGATCCTGCGTGGCGACCTGGGCTTCCACGGCAAGGCGGATGCGGTTCATCACCTGCGCACGCTGGCCGGAGATCACTTCGCTCGGCGGAATCTGGGCGATCACACCGCGCAGGGAGTCGTCCATAATGGCGGCAAGACGCTGCTGCAGGCCGCGCTCGTCGCGCACGGTCTGATAAACGCGCAGCGGGTTGACGATGCGGTAGCGCAGGAAGGCATCCACCACGAGA